>CAKVBK010000046.1 GCA_934725285.1 uncultured Bacteroidales bacterium
AAGGCGACTACTGAAGGGGTGGTTCTTTCACCCTCGTTGTTGATTATGACGGTTGGCTGATTGCCTTCCATGACCGCGACGCACGAATTCGTGGTTCCAAGGTCGATACCAATAATTTTTCCCATATTCTTTAATCTCCTATTTTCTTTTTTGTTTTCCCAGGCCCGTTTACGAACCCGGTGATCTCTTTTGTCCTTCTCCGTTTCCGGAGCCGGACGCTTGGAGTATTATCGAATGTTATGCCATTATCCCGGGTATGTCATTTTGGCAGAAAAGTCCGCGTCTGGCAGGCAATCCTATTGGCAGCCAGCGACAAAACGTCACTTTCAAAGTTCCAAAATGTTGCCGCATAGCGATGAGGAGACGTTGTGAGGAATGAATATTCCGAATAATGCCGTCGAAGAGGGAGATAGCAAAACACAGAAAGCGAGAACATTGGCTAACCCTCTGTTCCCGCTTTCATATTTTCGATAATTCTTACTCTCCGGCCTCTTTGAGACGCTCGGCGTTCTCGGCGATCTGAAGCTGGTTGATGCACTCCTGGATGTCACCGTCCATGAAAACAGGGAGATTGTACATCGACCAGTTGATGCGGTGGTCTGTCACACGGCCCTGCGGATAGTTGTAGGTGCGGATCTTGGCCGAGCGGTCACCCGTCGAGACCATCGTCTTGCGCTTCGCACCGATCTCGTCGAGGTACTTCTGATGCTCAAGGTTGTAGAGACGTGTTCTCAACTCCTCGAAAGCCCTGTCCTTGTTCTTCAACTGCGAACGCTCCTCCTGGCACTGCACGACCAGACCGGTCGGGAGGTGGGTAAGACGCACGGCCGAATAGGTCGTGTTGACTCCCTGGCCTCCAGGGCCTGACGAACAGAAGAGGTCCAGACGGATGTCATCCCATTTGAGATCCACATCGAACTCACCTGCCTCAGGGAAGACAGCCACGGAAGCGGCCGAGGTCTGAATCCTGCCCTGTGTCTCGGTCTGAGGGACCCTCTGGACGCGGTGGACACCGGACTCATATTTCATGATTCCGTACACTCCCTCATCGTTGGATGAGAGCTTGAACACAATCTGCTTGTAGCCGCCTGCCGTGCCGGGGGTCTCATCGTTGACCTCCAGTTTCCAGCCGCGTTTCTCGGCGTACTTGGAATACATCCTGAAAAGGTCACCAGCGAATATTGCGGCCTCATCGCCACCTGTACCGCCACGGATCTCTATGATGGCGTTCTTGTTGTCATCAGGATCAGCAGGAATAAGAAGAATCTTGATCCGCTCCTCCATCTCCGGGATTTTCGGCTCGATCTCGGCGATCTCCGCCTTGGCCATGTCCCTGAGATCCTCATCTTTCTCGTTGATCATGATGTCCTTGGCCTCTGCCAGCTCATCGACCATCTTCTTGTACTCAAGGCCGGCCTTGATGATCGGCTCAAGCTCTTTGTAGTCCTTGTTGAGCTGGACGTATTTCTTCATGTCAGCGATCACCTCAGGATCAGCAAGCTGCCTCTGAAGTGACTCATATTTTTCCTGGAGAGCCAGGATTTTGTCCACTAATGTGTTGTTCTCTGCCATATTCAATGGTTAATTTTTCTTCTAATCCGGTTTCTTGACCGGTGGCCACTGAGCCTGCCGAAGTGACCTTATAAACATTTGCCATTCGATGCTTCGGTGCTTCGACAAGCTCAGCAACCGAGCTGGTATATTCCTAAATCGACTTGAGGTAGCAGCGGCGGCGCATGAAAAGCTCATGCTCATACTTTCCCCACACGTTGACAGCCCCGTTCGACTCGATCTGCGGGTTGGTTATCGCCCATTTCGTGCCGGCCTTGCGGTACTTTTCCGACATCGTGCAGTGGTAGATCGACGACACCCCGGTGTTCTGCCACTTAGGCACGGCCCCGTTTATCATCAGGTCAACAGTGTCGTACCTGAACATCGCCATCAAAAGGTGGAACCATCCGAACGGGAACAAGTGTCCCTTCGCCTTTTGGAGGGCCTTGGAGATGGACGGGAAAGTGATCCCGAATCCGACAAGTTCCTCATTGTCATCGAATATGATGCTGCTCGTCTTGTCCGATACGAAACTCAGGACCTCGCTTGCCTCCTCGTCAATCTCCTCCTTGGTGAAAGGTATGAAGTTGTAGACCGATTTCGCGAAGCTCTCGTTGTAGACATCGAAGAAATAACGCACCATCTTCTTGTCCTTCTTGAGCTTGTTCAGACTGCCTTCATGAAGGTTGTATCTCTGCTTCAGAAGTCCGGCGATCCTGGTGATCTTCTCCTGCAGGGGCTGGTCGGCGGCGACCTTGTACTGAAGCCAGTCGCATTCCTTCACGTAGCCAAGCCTCGTCACAAAATCATTGTAGTAAGGATAGTTGTAAAGGCAATTGAAAGGAGGAATGTTCTCGAATCCCTCAACCAGCATGCCTTGTTTCCCAAGTGTGTTGTAGTAAAGAGGGCCATGGATCTCGTTCATCCCGTTCTCCTTCGCCCAGCTCTCGGCCGTGTCCAGAAGCAGTTTCGCCACCTCGAAGTCATCTATGGTGTCAAACCACCCGAAACGGGCCCTTTTCTTGTCATACAACGCGTTGTAGCGAGGGTTTATCATCCCGCAGACGCGGCCGACAACAGTCTTGCCATCCATGACCATCCACATCTTCCTCTTGCAATAGGAAAGAGTCGATACTTTGGTCAAAGATTTGACCTGGTCGCTGTGGAGGGCGGGAACATACTGGGGACAATCTTTGTAAAGTCTGTCAGGGAACTTGATGAATCTCATCAGGTCCCTTCTGCTCACAACCTCAACTACTTTATAATCAGGCATAAATATCCATTCTACAATGTTCCTTCTCAGGAAGACATTCACAAATTTAAGAAATAGTCTCGTTTTGGACAAATATGAACCGTCAAAGTTTAACTTTCAGGCCATTTTCATCGCTGATGACAGTTAATAATTGTCAGAACGCCTACTTCTACAGCCCTTTCGCCTTTCCCTCGTCCCAGATCTCATCCATCTCGGCGAGAGTCATGTCATGAAGGTCGCGTCCCTTGCGGATCGTGTTCTCCTCCAAGTAGGTGAAACGGCGGCGGAACTTGTCACAGGCGCGGTTGAGGGCCGTGTCCGGATTAAGGCCGTAAAGTCTGGCCGCATTGATCGTGGCGAACATGAAATCTCCGAGTTCCTCCTCTGCCCTGTCAGCGGCAGCCTTGCGCCCTTCCTCCGTGACTGCGGAATCCATGGCGTCCATCTCTGCCTGCAATTCTCCCTGCTCCTCCTTGACCTTGTCCCAGACCTGACGCTTTTCCTCCCAGTCAAAGCCCACTCCGCGAGCCTTGTCCTGCATCGAATATGCCTTCAGAATCGGCGGCATCGCATCCGGGATTCCGGAAAGGATGCGTTTGTTGCCTCCCTTCTCCTTGGCCTTGAGCATCTCCCAGTTCTCCGACACCTGTTCCGCGTCGGCCACCTTTGTGGTCGAGAACACGTGAGGATGGCGGTAGATCATCTTCTCACAGAGCTTGTTCATCACATCCGCGATGTCGTAGCGGCCTTCCTCCTCCGCGATCTTGGCGTAGAATATCACATGAAGAAAGACATCTCCAAGTTCCTTTTCCAAAGCCGCTTCATCCTTCTTCATCACAGCATCGCTAAGCTCGTAGGCTTCCTCAATCGTCATAGGACGCAGGGTGTCAATGGTTTGCGCATGATTCCACGGGCACTCTGCACGTAACCGGTCCATCACCTCGAGCGCCCTCTCGAACGCCTCTAATTTCTTTTCCTTGTTGATCATATCCTGCAAAATTACTAAAATCTTTGAATATACGTAAGGCGTTTCACACAGCGATTCGGGTGCAAAATACCGTCATTCTCACCCCAAAGCGACAAAATCGACTCTTCCGGGTGCAAAACCACCGATTTCACACCCGAGACTAACAGCTCAAGAAAGTGGCTATACAGCCCCATACCCATGGGAAATTTGAATAAATTCCCAAAAGCACTATCTTTGCCGCCGCAAACATATTAATGACAATGAAGGAATACCATTACGTTTCCGCCGACGAGGCGGTCAGAGCCATAAAGTCAGGCGATCATATTCATCTGAGCAGTGTGGCGAGTGTGCCGCACATCCTGATTGACGCGCTTGTGCGCCGGGCGGACGCCGGAGAGGTCGAGGACCTGCATTTCCACCACTTCCACACTGAAGGGCCGGCTCCATATTCAGATCCGAGATATTCAGGGATCTTCTTTGAGCAGGGGTTCTTTGTGGGACCGAACGTGCGCCCGAACGTGAACTCCGGATACGCGGACTATGTGCCGGTGCATCTTGGTGAGTCTCAGAAACTTTACCGCTGCGGTGCGATCAAGTTGGGTGCAGCCTTGGTGCAGGTGTCGCCGCCGGACGAGAAAGGCATGGTGTCGCTTGGAACATCCGTTGACTGCTCACTCGCGGCTGTCGAGACCGCGCGCGTGAAGATAGCGGTGGTGAACCCTCACGTGCCGTTCGCCTACGGAGATTTGGTTTCGCTGGATGCTTTCGACTACCTTGTCAAGGATGACACTCCGCTGGTCTCCAAGGCCTTCGCCGAGCCGACGCCGACCGAAGTGCTGATCGGAAAGAACTGCGCCGGGCTTGTCCCTGACGGAGCTTGCATCCAGATGGGAATCGGCGCGCTGCCTAACGCCCTCGCCGCACAGCTTGTTGACCACAAAAACCTTGGCGTGCATACTGAAATGTTTGCGGACGGAGTTCTCGGCCTTATAAAGAAAGGAGTTGTGAACGGGGCCAACAAGAAGATTGACAAAGGCAAGATCGTGGCTTCGTTCCTGCTTGGATCCCAGGAAGTATATTCATTCATCGACCACAACCCCGATGTGCTGATGAAGGACATCAAGTACGTCAACGACCCTTGGGTCATCAGCCAGAACCCTTGCATGATGGCCATCAACTCAGCCACGGAGGTCGATCTGACAGGCCAGATCTGCGCGGACTCGATTGGAACCAGGATATTCTCAGGCACCGGTGGCCAGCTGGATTTCGTGAAGGGAGCCTCTATGTCCGAGGGCGGTGTCTCGATGACCGCGTTCGCTTCACGCACCAACAAGGGCAAGGCGAAGATCGTCCCGATGTTGAATCCAGGCGCCGGAGTTGTAACCCCGCGCGCCGACGCGCACTGGATCGTCACTGAATACGGAGCCGTGGACCTGTACGGCAAATCGCTTCAGGAACGAGCCAAACTCATGATCAGCATCGCCCACCCGGATGACAGGGAGATGCTTGACAAGGCCGCATTCGAGCGTTTCGGGCCACATTGGCACGTGGTGAAGATTTAGAAACTTTTTGAAGCTGTTTTGATTTGTTTCCGGGAGTCGCGCGGAATCCGATGCCGGAAGTCAGAACAACGTAGGATGGCTGTCGTCCAACTGCGCGAGGATGCGCTCCATGGCAGCTTCACGGAATATGGTCGAGCGTTCTTTCACACCGAAACGGTCGCAGTATTCCTTTACGGCAGCCAATTCCTTGTCATTCAAATAAATGACTTGACGATGAGTGCGCCTAAGCGAAGCTTTGCGCATCTTGATGTATTCCGGATCGGGAACCGGAGAGCACTGCTTTTTCCTTGCCAAACCGCGTTTCTTTAGACAATACACAAACCGGGAAGAATCAGTTTCACCACAAAATAGGTACTCTGAAAAACTTCCCGGTTGCAAAAATAAGCATTTTTAACGAATTACCCTACGGGCAACGTCTTACATCGATCCGGACAGTGAAACCCATCGAGGAATCGCGGTAACGGATCTTGACAGCGCCACCGGCCTCAACCGGGGCATCCAGTACCGCAGACCAGACATGCGGAGATTTCTTCTCACGCATCGGGGTATATTCAGGGTTCCGTTCCTTACCCATCTTTTTCGGGATTGACTTGTTCCTCTCGATCACTGCCAAAGCCTCAGGAGCCGTCCGCTTAACGCGATCAGTCTCGATCCAGCCCTTACGCCCAGGCAACTTCACTTGAACCTTGCCGTCAGGGGCTCCACCGTAGACATTGACAATCAAGTCGGTTCCATCCTTGACCCATGCCGAAGCCACATCCTCCCCAAGAACTGTCTTGTAGGCCAATGAATATTTCCCGTTCCGGCTGAAATCAGCCACAAAGTAACCTCTCGGGGCGCCACATGTCATCGTGGCGTCAGGGAAACCGTCATCGCCCTTGACACCAAGCCAGAACAAACCGCAAGTCGCCCCCGCCTGAACCTCTTGGACATTTGACGTTTCTCCTTCCGCAAGACCGACAGGAAAGGACTTTCTTTCGACCTTGTGCGTGTGTCCGCTCATCAGAAGGAGGTTCGGGTGTACAGCCAGAATGGCGGACAGAGAGTCCTTGGCGGTGAACTGGGTGAAAGGAATATGCGCGGAAAGCACCGCGAGCATATTCTTTGGAGTGGCACGGAGGACAGAGTCAAGCCAATGCTTCTGCGAATCCCGGAAGCCGCCTTCATATTCCTTGCCCCCGAGCCGCACATCGTTCATCAAGATGAAACGGACGCCACGCTTGACAAAGGTGGTGTCCTCGTAGCCGATGACCTTGCGGTAGGTGCTGATGTCACGGGGCCGCTTCCGGCCGTCAACCACAGGATAGACATCCCGGTCATGGTTGCCAGGCACGCAGAACCATGGACAAGGCAGGGAATCAAGGCTGGCTTTGGTCGGTTCCAGAAGCTCGACCTGATTGTTCACCAAGTCTCCCAGAACTATCACCAGGTCAAGGTCTTTCCTCTCACGAAGGTCCTTGTAGACGGTTTTACGGCAATATTCAAGCTGCCTCATCCCGTCCGCCTGCGGATCACCAACGAAAGCGACCCTAAGGGGACGTGAATATGAAGATGGCGCCGCCCCGAGGAACAGCGCCACCATCAAAAACGTACAGAGACTATCTGTAAATGAACACTTTCTCGGCATTGTTCTCGTCAGTGAAAGCGATGTAACCTACACCTGAGGAAGCAAAGGCGATGTTGATGTCTGAGAGTTTCTCCGTTGTCACGACAATAGGATCAGCCCATTGTTTTGTCTCTGAATCAACCCAAGTAAGTCTAAGAGTCTTATTTACGTAATCATAGTAAAGTAAATAAGGTGTCCCATCCGGAGCGACGGCAATCTTAGCCCTATCATGCGAATCTGCCACAACGTAACCGTAATGATCACCTCCTATAGTCGTCCATTCTTTCGAATTTGGAGAATATTTCTCAACAATCATATTACCTTTTTTGGTTTCCTGCGTCAAAGCATCGTCAATTGTTAGCAGGTAAACAGAGCCATCTTCCGTGGCAACGATATCATAAAAATAGATGCCTGTCTGCGTGGCGCCTCCCCTCACATAATTAGTCCTTAGAGAGGACCAGTTACCATCCGTATAGGCTACCACGTCATGACCATAATTTACACCTTCAAAACTTTTGCGTATAACCAAGAAGTAAGCCGTGTCACCTGCTTTGTCTCCGGCAATGTATGCACATTGAGATTTTTCGAACGGCGCGGTAACACCACTTGTCCAACTACCATTAAAAACAGATGCCACCAAGGTATAACGTCCCAATTCGTGTTTTCTATTATTATTGGTTTGAAGGACAACTATATTCTTGTCGGAAATGGCAGAAAGTGTAACATTCCGAGATTGGACATCCGAGGTCTCATCCTGACCAACGACTTCCCATTTATTGTTAGCGAAGGTCATTACCTGAACATTTTGGGTTGAAGACCCAGCATTTACGTAAGCTACATAAAAAGATCCTGCATCAGTGATGTCAAAATCATAATAATCGGAGCTTACCTCCTTGCTGAATCCAGCACTTCCGACAGTGCTCCAAGCGCCATCCGCATACTTGACAACAGTCATCTTCTCAGCGGAAGCCGACTCGGAATCCGTGACCTCTCTTTCCTTGAATCCGATGTACGGAGCCTTGTCAACAGGATTGATGCGGAGAACCGCACCTGAATACACAGGATGCTCTGAATATGTCACAAGCGGCTCCAGTTTTCCGTTCACACTCGTAATCGACACGGAATAGAGCGCACTCTTACTGCCGTCGCTGTTGGTGACGATGTAGTCAACCGGATTCGTGAAGTCATTGGCAGTCTCACCGCTCATCTGAACGGCATCACCGACCTTGACCACATTGCCTTCATTGGCCGTGAATGTGGCAACAAGCCTGGTCTTGTCAGCGGCCTTCATCATTGACACCGTGATGGCATCGCCGGAGATTACCCCCTCGATGTCAGAACTGATTACCTCCGGATTGTTCGCAATTTCGAACTTGAAGGATGTCAGTTCAGGATCAGGTACGATAACAGGATCCTCATTCTCCTTTTTGCAGGACGCAAGCGCTGTCAACGCCACAAGCGCGGCGGCGCACAATAATCTAGCGTTTTTCATAACAAATAAACTATTAGTTAATTATACAGATTCTTCTTGGTGATGACCAGCCTGCTGAACTTGGCGTCCGGCCCGGGCATTCCGAGGCAGAAGCCGTCCGTTCCGCCGGTCAGGGCTATGGTCAAGGTGTTGTCGGCCGAGTCATCCAGGACGTGTTCCTTCCAGCGGATGCGGACCGGCATACGGTAGATTCCCGGCAGGAATGTCAGTGAAGTCCCCAGAGTGACCACCTCATAGTCAACGCCTTCCTTCAAACCAGAGCCGGGAGTCACGGAGAAATCCACGACAGCGTTCCCGTCTCTGGACACGGAACTCATCATCACATAGTAGGTGTTGACGTTCTCGACATCGGAGCCGACAACGGCGGTCGAGGCTCCGTCCTGTGTCGCGATGTAAAAGAACGGGGTGTCGTAAACCGGCAAATCCTTCGTGCAGGAAAGTGCCAGAACGGCGGACAGGGTTGCCAGCAAAATATTCTTTTTCATATTCATTGTCAGTCAAGTAATCCTTAAAAGATTCAACGTTAATTAGATGTAGGATTCTGTTCCATATCCGGATTCGACTCCAACTCAAGGTGCGGAATCGGAAGGACAAAACGGTAGTCGGGATATTTCAGGAACAGGACGGACGAGGTCGAGTTGCGCGAGCGGCTCAGGTTCTCGTGCCTTCGGGTGATGTCGAAGAGACGGTGTCCCTCGAAGCAGAGCTCCTTCATCCTCTCGTTCTGGATCACCTGCTCCAAAGAGGAAGCGTCAATCGCGACTTCCGAAGCGTCAATCCCCAACGCCCTGGCCTCCAAAGCCTTGATATCCTCGATGGCGACGGGGGTGTTGCCCAGTTCGTAATTAGCCTCGGCGTTGATCAGATACATCTCCGAAGACCTTAGGATGAACGGGTCAAAATGCCTGTCCAATTTGTTTGTCGTCTCGTCGGTGCAATAAAACTTCATGCAGACGTTGTCGTAGTCCACCACCTTGCCGGAAAGATCATTATAAGCGCTGTGACGGAAAAGCGTGAGACGCACGTCACGATCATCGGTGAAAAGTTCCTTCAACTTGGAGGACGGCCTCGCCGAAGGGCTCTCGAAATAGTAAAGGTCGCTGATGTAGTCCGTCTGGTCATAGCCGTTGAGCCGGAGGATGGACTCCCCGCCCCTTGTCGCCACGTTCACGAACATATTCCTGTACTTTTCGCGCGGTGTAAGAGGGAACTCCTTCATCACTTCGGCGGAAAGGGAAGCCGCCCTGGAATATTCATTCATATAGAGATATACCCTTGCGAGAAGAGCCTTGCAGGCAGCCGGAGATGCGAAATATTCATTGAATGAATAGTCCGGCGTGAAAGTCGAGAGAGCCTTTTCCAGATCAGCGACAATCTGGGAATATACCTGCTTCACAGTGCTTCGCCTCATCTTGTCGGTCACGACCGGAATGCTCGTCATTATCGGAATGCCGAGATGCGATGCGTCGGAAGTGAACGTGTAGTTCTGTGAATATGTGAGGCAGATGTCCAGATGCGTGAGGGCGCGGAGGAAATAGGCCTGCGCCAGAATGTTGTCGATCACGGACGCGCTGCCAGGGTATTTCTTCCGCAATTCCGGAGCATAGGTGATGATGTAGTTCACGTTTTGGATGACGGTGTAGCCAAGTTTCCAGATGTAGCCCACAGCCGTTGTCTCCTCCATGTAAGTGGAGATGAAATTGTACTGGTTAGTCCATGTGGCGTTGCCCGAGGACAGGTCCAGCAGATCGCCCGCGACCTCAGGATAGGCCAGCATCTCCCTGTCATAGAATGAATATAACAGGTGGTAACATCCGTTCAAGGCCGGCTGGAGAGCCGAAACCTCCGAGAAATAAGTGTCGATGTCGCTCTTGCCGACCTGCTCGACATCAAGGAAGTGGCAGGAAGCTGAAAGCGTGGCCACTGCGGCCAGCGTCATTATCTTTGAATATATTGTCTTCATCATAGCGCTGTCATCAGAATGAAACGTTAAGACCGAGAGTGATGGTCCGGGTCACTGGGTAGCCGTTGCTGAGAGTCTTGTACGAATTGTATTTCCGACTTTGGCCCGGAACGAACAGGTAGAGGTTATCACAAATAAGCGAGGCAGTCGCCCCCTCCACCTTCAATTTGGAGATCACAGACTTAGGCAACCTGTAGGACAAAGTGAGATTACTGAGGTTGAAATTCGTCTTGCTGTAGAGGAACCTTGTCGAGAACCTTGCCGAACTGGTCGTCTTCTGCGAGGCTATCGGGTACTTAGAGGCCTCTCCCGGAGTAGTCCAGCGGTAATAATAGACCTCGACCGCCTGATTCCCGGAAGTGATGTTGTAGCCATCGTTGATGAACGTTGAGGCATAGGTAGGAAGTGAATATCCCCCGATAACATAGTTGATCTGGAACGACAGCGACCAATTCCCGTATGTGAGGTTGTTGATTAAACCGCCGAAACCGAAAGGAGTCGTACTCTTGCCTGCCACACGGTTGTCTGTGGAATAGGTCTTCGTCAGATTCCCGTCCTTGTCGTACCACATCGGCATTCCGTCCGCAGGATCCACCCCGGCCCAGCGGACAAGATACCAGGTATTTGAGTCATAGCCTTCCTTCCAGACACTGTTGATGAAACCGGTCTGGATGCCGTTGTACAATTCGAGGATTTTGTTGGAGTTGTGCGAGAAATTGAGTGTGGTGTTCCATTCGAAATCCTTGCGGGCGATGTTGTGGCTTGTCAGGTTGATCTCGAATCCGGAATTTCTTATCCGGCCGACATTGGCGTAGATTCTGTCGTCAGAGATTGTCCTGGAGACATAGATCCTGCTGAGAAGATCCTTGGTGACATTTTTGTAATATTCAACCTCGATGTCCAGCACCCTGCCGATCTGGGCGTCCAGGCCGAAGTTGATCATCCTCGTTGTCTCCCACGAAAGCCCCGGATTCGGTACGGTGAAAAGCGTGGCTCCGGTCACACCAATGTAAGAATAAGAATCGTCGTAGGAATATGCCCCGGCGGCCACCGAGGTGTCGATCCTTGAGTTTCCGGACGTTCCGTAGGTGGCCTTGAGTTTGAGAACCTTCAGCCAGTCCACATCGTAGAACGCCTCCTTGTGGATGTTCCACGAAGCGCCGACCGACCAGAACTGGGCCCATCTCTTGTACTTGCCGAAAGACGAGTTCCCGTCCCGCCTGTAATTGGCCGACAGATAATAACGCGAGTCGTATGAATATGTTCCCCTGACGAAATACGACATCGTTCTAGAGATGGAGGTCGAACTGCCGCCTGTACGGGTGTCCTTCTCGGCGTAGTTGACTTCCTTGATGTGGTCGTTCATAAAGCCTCTGCCGGAGGCATAGGCCGTGTTGTAGCCGGAATGATGGAGTTCGAGACCGGCGTAAACGCCGACGGAGTGAAGGCCGAACTTCTTGGAATAGTCCAGTTTGTTGGTGTTCGTCCAGTTGAAATAAGTGGCGTCCTCCCTGCGGGATTCCCCTACCGGCTTGCCGTCCAGCATTCCGGACAGTGTCTGGCGGGAATAGTAGATGCTCCCATGATGGTGCTGATACTCGACCCCGAACACACTTGAAAGCTTGAGTCCATCGATGATGGTCCAGTCCAGTTTGAAGTTGCCGATGGTCTTCAGGGAGTTCTGAATGTTGTCGTTATACTCCCTGTCCGGCAGTTTGTTGCCGAGGAATTTCTTCATCACGAACTCTTTGCCGGTGTCGCTCCAGATCTTGTTGTAAAGCCTGTAGGTCTTGCCGTCCTCCAAGTAAGGCGAAAAGATCGGCAGAGTCTCAAGGTACTCGTGACTGAGCGGAAACAGGTTGTCATTGTTATAGGTAGCCATCAGCGACACCCCCATCTTCAGACGTTCCGTAAGATCATAGTCCTGATTCATCCTGAGGTAGAATCTTTGGGACCTGTCGGTCTTGACTGTGTTCTCGTCGCGGTAATATGACCCGGACACGTATGTCTTGGCCTTCCTGGTGCCGGTCGAGAGGGACAACGAGGCGTAAAGGGTTGAACCCAACCCGATATATTCATTGAACCAATCAGTCGAGGTGGTGCTGTAGGAGTTGTAGTCGTTGTCCTGGTAAGGGAAGTCGGACATCAAGTTGCCGCCGTTGACCCAGGCCTCCTTCGCCACCTCAAGGTACTGGGAAGCGTTCATCACCTTGACCATCGTGCTTTTGTCCGGGGCGGCCACGCCATAGTTGACTGTCGCGGAGACTTTCAGCGGCATATTCCCGGCCACTCCCCTCTTGGTCGTGACGAGGATGACTCCGTTCGCGCCGTTGGCTCCGTAGATCGTGGTCTGGTCGGCATCCTTGAGGACGGTGATGCTTTCGATGTCGTTCGGGTCAATCAATGAAAGAGGCGAGACGGATGTGGACATTCCAGGCATAAGGTTGGTTCTGCCTCCAGTGTAGGTAGGCACGCCATCTATGATCCAAAGAGGTTCGTTGGAGGCCGAAAGCGAGGCGTTGCCACGAACCCGCACATTCAGCCTTCCTCTGGTCGAACCGGCGGCATCCGAGTCGCTCTCCACCAGAAGTCCTGGCACAAGTCCGTTCAGGATGTTGTCAATCCTGGCCTTAGGCTTGTCCTTGAGAGCGTCGGCGTTGACCTGGAAAGCGCTGCCGATCATGTCTTCCTTTTTCTGTTTGACTCCGTAGGCTCCGACTATCACGGCCTCCTCAAGACTCGAATCATCAGCGAGTCTGACGTTCAGAGTCTTCGGCCCGCTGACAGCGAACTCTTCCGTTGTCATTCCAAGAAACTGGAACACAAGGGTATAGGTCTGTCCCTCCGCCGGTGCGGCGATCTCATAGCGACCGTCGACATCGGTGTTGACTCCCTGCTTGGAATTCTTCACATAAACAAACGCCCCGACCAAGGGCTCTCCGTCCTGGGACGTGACGGTTCCTTTCACGCGTCTCTCCTGCCGGCTCTGCGTCTGCGCGGAAACATCTCCCGAGCCGCAAGCTACCGGCAAGCCCCATGCGGATAACGCCAGCAAGGCCGAAAGTGCTGTGGCCAAACATCTATTATTCATCTCCTTCAATCGTATATGAATCACTACTAAAAGTTGCGCCAGGCAATTGAAAA
>CAKVBK010000047.1 GCA_934725285.1 uncultured Bacteroidales bacterium
GGTGGTCTTACCGGCTGTGAACTGCGGGTCGGGGAGAGGTGTGTCTCTGTCTGGAAATGTCTTCAGTTCGTCCGGCAGCTTCTGGAATTGCCTCACGGATTTCCTACCGGTCAAGTCTATCCCGAACAGTTTGAATCCGTTTTTTGCTTCAGATTCAATGAAATCAATCGATTCCGTCCCTGCCGGTAGCGGAGGGAACACAAGCGCGAACGAATCCCTGCCGTTCTCAGGCATGAAATACTTCTTTCCGGGTGTCAGACAACCTGAGTGACCGGTCATCCGCAGCTTTTTCCCGTCCTTGGCCATGATGTAGGAAGCTGTGTCGATAAAGATCCAATTCTTAGGACGATACTTTGCGCTGAACTGAATCGTTGTGGAGGAATCCGTCAGCACTATGCGTCTTATGTCCAAGGTGCTGCCCGGAGAGTACCGGTCAACTACAGGGTAGTCCAGCACTGTCGTGTCATTGGTATTTGCCACCGTGGCGGTACCTCTCCGGCCCACACCGCATGACGCGAGGCCGAGGCTCAGCATGACAGTGGCCATCGCCACAAATAGTCGGTGTTGATTCGTGAATATCATCGCGGTCACTGTTTGATTTCCGATTCAGTCATTTGTCCTGAATGTTGGTTTAAACTATAAATATACGTTTTTTTTTCTTATTGATGAATTATTCGTAAACCTTTGGATGAATCGCTGGATGATAGGTAGAAAAATAATCCCCGAGGCCACTTGAGTCTGGCCCCGGGGATTTCTATTCAGTTGTCACCTCGTTTGGTTGAGGCGGGATATTCATTAAAAGAACTCCTCTGTGTTCTTGTCGAGGTTGTCTGAGTGGTCTTCGGTGTTGGCGTTGAAGTCGTTCTTCGGGCCGAAGTTCCGGTGTCCGCTGCTCCTGCGGTCATCACCACCTCTGCGGTCGAAGCCGCCTCTTCTGTCATCGCCACCGCTACGGTCGAAACCACCTCTGCGGTCATCACCGCCTCTACGGTCTCCACCGCGGCGATCATCTCCACCCCTGCGGTCGAAACCGCCTCTGCGGTCACCGCCACGGTCATTGCCTCCGCGCGGACGACGCTCAGGCTCAACGTAGCCTTCCGGCTTCGGTGTAAGGGCACGCATAGAGAGTCTCATCTTGCCTGTCTTAGGGTCAATCTCAAGGAGTTTCACGTCAACCTCCTGGCCGACCGTGAGGACATCCTCGACATTCTCGGTCTTGTTCCATGCGATTTCTGACACGTGGAGAAGGCCTTCCTTGCCAGGGAGGATCTCGACGAAGGCGCCGAACTCAAGGATTGAGACAACCTTACCGTGGTAGGTCTGGCCTACCTCAGGAACAGCGCAGATGCCCTGGATCCAGTCGTAAGCCTTCTGCATGGCGGCGGCGTCGTTGGTCGCGATGTCCACAACTCCTTTGCCGTCAACCTCATCGATAGAGATGACAGCACCGGTCTCGGCCTGGATCTTCTGAATGGTCTCGCCACCCTTTCCTATGACAGCACCGATGAAGTCCTTGTCAATCTCGAAGGACTTGATCCTCGGAACAAACGGCTTGTAGTCCTCACGAGGCTTGTCGATGCACTTCATCATCTCGCCCATGATGTGCATTCTGCCCTCATGAGCCTGCTGGAGAGCCTTGGCGAGAACCTCGTAGGAAAGGCCGTCAACCTTGATGTCCATCTGGGTCGCGGTGATGCCGTCCTTCGTGCCGGCAACCTTGAAGTCCATATCTCCGAGGTGATCCTCGTCACCAAGAATGTCGGTGAGGATGGCGTAGCGGCCGTTAGGATTCTTCTCATCGGTGATAAGACCCATGGCCACACCTGCCACCGGCTTGCTGATCTGGACGCCGGCGTCCATAAGAGCGAGGCAGCCTCCGCAGATCGAAGCCTGCGATGACGAGCCGTTGGACTCAAGAATATCCGAAACCACGCGAACGGCGTAAGGGAACTCCGGAGCCTTAGGCATGACAGCCTTGAGGGCTCTGAAGGCCAGGTTTCCGTGACCGACCTCACGACGGCCGACACCTCTCTGGGCCTTGGCCTCGCCGGTGGCGAACGGAGGGAAGTTATAGTGGAGGACAAACTGCTGGGTCTCCTGAACGAGAACCTCGTCCATCTCCTTCATGTCCATCTTGGTTCCGAGGGTGACGGAGGCAAGAGCCTGAGTCTCTCCACGGGTGAATATGGCTGAGCCGTGGGCGCAAGGCAGGCAGTCAACCTCACACCAGATAGGGCGTACCTGGGTAGTCTGGCGACCGTCAACGCGAAGACCCTCATCGAGGACAAGATTCCTCAAGGCCTCTCTCTGCTCGTGGCCGAAATAACGGTTGATCATCATCTTCTTCTCGGCCTGCTCCTCTTCGGTCAGTCCAAGAGACTCGATACACTCTTTCTTGATGGCCTCGAAACCGTCCTCTCTCTCGTGCTTAGGCCTTGCGGACTTGGCGAGAGCGTAGCACTTGTCGTAGGCGAAGTCGTGGATCTTCTTTCTGAGATCCTCGTCCTCCTCATCGTGAGGATAGTCTCTCTTGACATCCTTGCCGAGTTCCTTGTTGAGTTCTTTCTGGATGCGGCAGTGCTTCTTGATCTCCTCGTGGGCGAACTTGATGGACTCAAGCATCACATCTTCGGAGACCTCCTTCATCTCGCCTTCGACCATCATGATGTTCTCCTCTGTGGCGGCTACCATAAGCTCAAGATCGGCCTTCTCCATCTCGCTGAAGTTCGGGTTGATCTTGAACTCTCCGTTGATCCTTGCCACGCGCACCTCGGAGATAGGCCCGAGGAACGGGAGGTCGCTGGCTGCCAGCGCAGCTGATGCCGCAAGTCCGGCGAGAGCGTCCGGCTGGATGTCCTTCTCGGCTGAGATCAGCCAGATGTTGACGAACACGGCGAGGTGGAAATCCTCAGGGAACAGAGGCCTCAGGGCCCTGTCGACAAGGCGTGAAATCAGAATCTCGTAGTCAGAGGCCTTGCCCTCTCTCTTCATGAATCCGCCCGGGAAACGTCCTGCGGAATAGAATTTTTCCTTGTAGTCCACCTGGAGTGGAAGGAAGTCTGTGTCTTCTGCCGCTTCTTTAGCGCATGTGACAGTGGCCAGGAGCATCGTGCCTCCCATCTTGACCACCGCTGAACCGTCTGCCTGCTTGGCAACTTTGCCGGTTTCGATCTCAATCACCCGACCGTCGGATAATTCGATCTTCTTTGTGATGATGTTCATTTTACTGTTTTTACCGCGTGTCCTCAACAAAATATATCTGAAAACTTCTGCGTCATTTTCTTTAACACTAATCGTTTACGATCTGTAAACAATAGCTGGATTAATAAAAAAGGGACGGCAGCGTCATATAGCGCGGCCAATCCCTTTTCTGTTCCTATCGTGAATTTATCGACGGAGACCGAGCTCCTTGACGATCTTTCTGTATCTCTCGATGTCGATCTTCTGGAGGTAATCCAAAAGCTGACGCCTTTTACCTACGAGACGGAGAAGAGAACGACGGGTGACAACATCCTTCTTGTTCTTCTTCACGTGCTCCGTGAGGTGATTGATACGGTAGGAAAATAAAGCAACTTGACTCTCTGGTGAGCCGGTGTCTGTATTAGACTTTCCGTACTTAGCGAAAATCTCTTGCTTTTTGTCGGCTTGTAAATACTCTGCCATTTTCGCAAAAAATTTTGTTGATGATTAATAAACGTCTTCTTCCCCGCACCATGCGGAAAAGCGCGCAAAGATACGCATAATTTTCAGATAATCAAAATATTTTCTGAATATTCAAATTTAATTCAAATCGTATGAGGAATGTGTAACTCTCTCGGTCTGCCGGAACTTGCCGATCCTCCAGTAGAGTGAAATATAAATCATGCGTCCACGTCGCTGCGTCCATGTTTTCTGGACGAATCCGGATGAGAATATTGTGGATTTCAGATATGAACGTCCGTGAAGCACATCTTCAATTCCGATCGTGCCCCCGAAATTAACCTTTTCCCAGTATTTTGAGACGGTAAGATCCATAAGCGGCTCAATCCGCAGGTCTTTTGATTGCGCTGTGACACCGGTCGGGAGTATCAGCAGGCTCTGTCCGACTTGTGCGAAACCAAGGTCGAAGGATGCGTTTTCCGAAAGGCTGAATGAGTTGAAGGTGTTGGTTTTCTCACCGTAAATCTCATAGCGTGAACGTTTATGACTTACCTGCACGTTCAACTCGATCTTGCCTGTCGGTCGGAATTTGCCGGCTAGTGAGACACCTGATGATGAATGCTTGCCTATGTTGGCATAGGATGTTGTCCTGACATTGCTCTCATTCACGGTGGATATCATTTGAATGGCGTTCGGTGTGACATCGTAGCTGGCGTTGACAGTGAGCTGGTTGAGCCATTTGACTTTGAAATTTCGCTGTAATCCACATGATACCGAGTGACTGACCTCTCCTTTGAGGTCAGGATTGCCGGCCTTGATATTATAAGGATCAGATGTGTCTGAATATGGATCCAGTTGTTCCTGACGCGGCCGTCTGCTCCGGCATATATAAGATGATGTGAGCTTGTAGTCCTTCAAGAAGATCCAAGAGAGCCCGACCATGGGAATCAGATTGAACTCATTGTGGTCAAGGGACTTCGATGAAGTCAAGTTCACTCCTTTATTGTCAACATATTCGGTTTTCACACCTATGCTGAAGCCCATTTTTCTCTTGAAAAGATTCCCGAGAACCATTGCGTCGGTGTATGCCACTCCTTGATTATAGTCTATGCCACCTATGATTCCACTCCAATAATCAGTCTTGTCATTATAGTCCCTGAACATATATCCTGTCTCAATCTTCGCGCCCCATTTTCTGTTTTTGTCCCTGAACTTAAGATTGGCAGAGATGTTATGCTGCAAGTCGGAGTTGGCGGAGTGGTTGTAAAGCGGATCGCCCGAAGATTTACGAAAGATGTTCTCATAGGAGGCGCTTTCGGAATTTCTCATAGTGTATTTCACGGTGACACCACAGCCACGTCTCCAGTCGAAATTGGCACGAAATCCGGCGCTCAGCCTGAAAGGCGAGGTTGTTGTCTTCGTGGAGGCGGTTACGGAAGTTTCTTCGTTCTGTCCTGACCTCATGACTAAGGATTCGGCTTCCGACCGCTCATGACCGTCCTGCCTGTTTGCCCAAATGCTCGCGTTAAACCTCAGCTTGTCTTTCATGAATGTCCTGAACAGATTCATGTTCAGGTTCTGACCTTTGGAGTCGCTATCCGATGTACTGTTCCCTTCGAACGAGCTTGTGGCGGAATCATCAGCACCGAATGAGGTCCTTGAATATTCATTTGTCAGAGATGGCTTGTCCTCATAGTTGAAGGAATATCTCAGCCCGATTCCGATCAATGGGGTGTTCACGACCGCGTCTGGGGTGAAGTCATGGCTGTTATGTGATGAAGAATAGCCCGTCAGTTGGGCTGCGGCTCCGAATGGGAGAGGTTTGTCCAGCGTGATCACCAACATTGGCGCGGCATTGTTGTACTCGGGGGAATTCGGGAGGATCAATTCGATTTTTGACATGTAGTCCGCCTTGATGAAACTCATCGGGTACTGCCGGGATTTGCTTATCATGTCGTTCTCTTTGTCATCAATGAGGATCTTTTCCAATGGAATGTGGCCGTATTCCAGATCTCCGTTCCTGACGGACATTTTCAATCCGGGAACCTTCGACATGAACGCCGACATATTCATTCTCGCCGCGTCTGGATCCGCTGACACGTCATAGACGATCCTGTCTGATTCCTTCTTTATCAATGTCTTCGCGAAAATCCCTGCTGCATTCAGTTCCTCATTGTCTTCCTTGAGGCGTATCTTTCCCAGATCCAACTCTTCCCCCGTGCAGTGAATCTTCTTGATCCAGCTTCCGTATCCGAGAAACGAGACCGTTATTTGATAGTCACCATTTTTATGAACCTTGATCTCAAAATTCCCGTCACCGTCACTCGCACAGGCCTCGACCAGTTTACCGTCCGACCTGTAAATCCCCACGTTCGCGAACTCCACAGCCTTCTTTCCCTTGCTATCAAACACGTGTCCCCTGACCACCGTCTCCGCATGGGCAGGAACTGTGACCAGGACAAAAACAACAATAAGGAAGACAACTCTGTTCATTAAAAAGCAGAGCTTTATTCACGAATTTTTCTTTGTACCAAATTATGTAAGTCCGATACGGTAATTACAGTTTCGCGATCTGTCTCATTTAGCTTAATATCATAAAGATTTTCACATTTGTCGAAAATCTCAAACATATCAAGAGAGTCTGCACCTAAATCAGAACTGAAAACGGATTCTGGCTGCACTATATCGTAACTGATGTTTAGTTTATCCGCAACCAAAATTCTGATTGATGTCATCAAATCAACTTCTGTGTCAGCAGTGGAAACTGTCATGATTTGGGTTGCTGAGTCAGTTGAGTGATTGAGTGCCGCGGCATCAGCGATAAGGCATACTTGCATCATGCAAGCCAACATTATGGCCGAAATCCATTTTATTTTCATACTTTATAAATGTTGAATATTATTGTCAATAAATGACCATCGCTAATATCTGAAAAATTCTTTATAATAACAATTGATATGAGTTTTAATATTCATTCGCCCCGTCACTTAAGGCTTGCGAAAGACATGCTGGGAAGCGCCTCATTTTCAGACTTGATTCCTTTAACACAGGCCCTTCGAGAAGTTTAGTTGATTAGTACAGCCTATAGCCGCGCAGAGCGCGTTGCTTGGCGAGGTGGTCCGGGCAGAGGGATTCGAGGAGGGCGTGGAACTGCGGGCCGTGGTTGGGGTGCCGGAGGTGGCAGAGCTCGTGGAGGATGACGTAGTCCCGAAGTTCGTCGGGAAGGCGCACGAGGTTGAGGTTCAGGTTGATGTTGCCTTTGCGCGAGCAGCTTCCCCAGTTCGAGGAGTTGTGCTTGATGCGGACGGAATTATATTCAAATGAATATTTTTCCGCGAGTTCCCGCAGGCGCTTCGGGAGAACATCCTTCGCAACCTTGCGAAGCTCTTCAATCTCCTCGGGAGTGGGAATATGCTCGGCTCCGATCCGTTCACGCTGCCGTGTCTGGACTTTCAGGACCCAATCCTTTTTGGCGAGAAAGAACTCCAGTCCTGCCTTGTAGGGAACGAAATAAGGGATTGTAACAGTAACGCCCCTGCGGGGATTCACACGGAGTGTCACCCTGCGGGAGCGTACATTTTTCCGGATGGTAACGGTTCCGGCGTCCGGGTCATCAAAGATTTTCTCCATTAGTCAACTCATCCGCTCCTGGAATCACATCACAGTTGCCCTGCGCCGACTCAAGCTTAACCATTGACACGCGCCTGACAGCCAAGAACAAAACAGCCGCGCTGACTATGAATATAATCACATAGATCCCTGTCGGGACAATGTCCAAAAGACTTGCGTCAGCTCCAAGGTCCTTGAACACCGGCAGCTTCGATGACACCACCGAAACAGTGTTGTTGACGCAATGCATCAGCATCGTGAGCTTGAGCGATCCGGTCTTGTAATAGACGTAGCCGAAGAAGCTTCCGAGGATGAACGCCGAAAGCCCTTGCCAGAGGTTGCCGTGGATTGTGGCGAAGAAGATCGCCGAGATCGCTATCGCCAGGGCCGGATTCATTCCTCTGCGTCCGCTGTCCTCGCCAGGCTCACCCTTGCGGGAATAGTTCAACAGGCCTCTCAGCACGATCCCCCTGCACATCCATTCCTCGAGCACAGGGGCGAACACACTCATGCTCAGGAGACTGACCCAAAGCGGCCCGTCAAGCAGCTGCTCCATGGTCTTGACAAGGGTCTCGTCCATGTCGGGCATCAGCATCATCAATGGCTCGAGCATCAACGCCAAGGCAATTGTCCCGAAAGCCATAAGGATGGCCGTAAGAGCTCCGCTTTTGCCCCCGAAATGATTGCTGTCCAGAGCGTAGCCTCTGTCGAATGTCGAGTTCCGCATGCTCCTGAGCCTGACGTACATCAGCACGGGGATGAACTGAACCGGATAAATGATCAGCATGCTGTAATAGAGCGGAAATCCGGGCGCGAAGAACAGAAGTCCCACATTGACAAGACTTCCGAGAATCATTCCGGCCAGGAACCAGCCCAGCACAGCGAAAACACCGGCCACGCCTGGAGTGTACCAGGCGCAGCCGGAGAAAAGGTCGTAGTTCCTCTCGACCTTGCGTGGTCTGAGAAAAGACATTACTTCTTCCAGAGAGGTGTAGGATAAACTCCCTTGTCGACGAGCTCCTGGAACTTGGCCACAACGCCCGGGCGGTCTTCCTTGTAGGTGACGCCGAACCAATGAGAGTCTGTCGATAGAACCTCGCACTTGTAGCCGTGATCCTTCATCATGATGTCAACGGCGTAAGGGATGTAGAACTCTTTCTTGAGCTCATTTATGTTCTGCTCCAGGAAAGATGTGAACACCTCTTCGCTGAGCTGGAAGTAGTCAGGGGTGAAGCCCCACATATTCATTGAGCAAAGCGCCTTGCCGTCAAGCTCGACATGGGTCTCGCCGTTGACGGAGTTGTCTCCGTAGACCTTGCCGTCGGCTTCCTTTCCGATGTTCAGGTGCTCGGCGATGCCGGTGAGGTGGAGATCCTTGTCGTAGTAGCAGATGCCGCGGGAGACCTTGCCATATTCCGAAAGGGTGTTGTCAAGCTCGAAGCCGACGATGCTGCACGTTCCGGTGGTGCCTTCGTGAGCCCTTAGCCAGTCTCCGAGAATCCTGAAGGAATCCTTTCCGTAGTAGTCGTCACCGTTGATGACAGCGAACGGCTCGTGGATGACATCCTTGGCCATCAGCACGGCGTGGGCGGTTCCCCAAGGCTTCTGCCTCTCTGGATTGAGGGTGAACCGCGACGGGATCTTGTCCAGTTCCTGGATCACGAAGTCGAACTCCAGCGGAGTTCCGTCAGGGCATGTGATGCCGCTGTACTTCTCCTTCACAGTCTGCTCGAACTGCTCTCGGAAATATTCCCTGACGATGTAAACGACCTTGCCGAATCCGGCTTGAACCGCATCGTAGATTGAGTAATCAATGATCGTCTCGCCGTTAGGGCCGAGGCCGTCCATCTGCTTCAGGCCACCGTAACGGCTGCCCATGCCTGCTGCAAGTACAAGAAGTGTAGGTTTCATATTATTTGAATGTTAAAGATTTCAAAATCAGCTTTGGAAAATTCCAAGGTAACCCGGACGTGTCATTAAATTTGTGGCAAGTTATCCTTTTCACTTTCCTTAATTCCACAAAATTAACTATTTTTGTACAAATATTGTTCTATCGCAGTGGGAAAGTTCAAAGACATCTGGGACACCGGCAAGGATGGCGGGAACGCGGAGAAACGTTCCTTTGTCAGATATGCCATCGTGGCGACCGCCATTTTCGTCACCATGGTCGGTTTTGTGAACCAAAACAACATTGTCCGTTGGATAAAGGCCGGTTTTGAGATCCGCAATCAGGAAAGGCTGATTGAACGGTACAGCGCCGGGATCAAGGATATGGATCGCCAGATCCACGGTTTGACCCACAGCAAGGATTCCCTGGAACAATTCGCCCGCGAGAAATTCGGATTCGCCGAACCGGGTGACGACGTGTACATCATAGAAAAATAATTTTACTTGAATATGGACTTTCATTCTCTTCTGGCAGTGTCCCCGATCGATGGTCGCTATGCTGCCAAAACCGCATCATTGAGACAGTACTTCAGCGAGTTCGCATTGATCCGCGACCGCGTCCGCGTGGAGGTGGAATACTTCATCGCCCTGTGCGGGATTCCTCTGCCCCAGCTCGCTGATTTCAGTGAGGGCACGGGAATGACCCGCGACGAGTTGTTCGCACGCATGCGCCAGATCTACCAGACGATGACTCCGGAGGATGCCCAGAAAGTGAAGGACATCGAAAAGATCACCAACCACGATGTCAAGGCCGTTGAATATTTCATCAAGGACAACTTCAAGGCTTTGGGAATATCCCGTTGGCAGGAATTCGTCCATTTCGGACTGACCTCACAGGACATCAACAACACGGCACAGCCGCTGATGCTCAAGGAGGCGCTTGAGAATGAATATATTCCCGCGCTGAAAGAGGTGATCTCCGTTTTGGAGGCCGATGTGCAGGCTTGGAAGGATGTCCCGATGCTTGCCAGGACGCACGGCCAGCCGGCCACTCCGACAAGGCTCGGAAAGGAGTTTCAGGTGTTCGTCTCAAGGCTTGACGAGCAGCTCCGCCAGTTCGGCCAGCTGACTTGGCCTGCAAAGTTCGGCGGCGCGACCGGCAACATGAACGCCCACAAGGTGGCCTTCCCGGACATCGACTGGCCGGCCTTCGCCGACAGTTTCGTGTCTTCGCTTGGCCTCAAGAGATCTTTTCCGACCACCCAGATCGATCACTACGACAATCTGGCGGCCATATTCGACTGCCTCCGCCGCATCAACACGATTCTCATAGATTTGTGCAGGGACATTTGGACCTACATCTCAATGGAATATTTCCATCAGCAGGTCGCCAAGAACGAGGTCGGTTCCTCGGCCATGCCTCACAAGGTCAATCCGATAGACTTCGAGAACGCCGAGGGCAACCTCGGAATGGCCAACGCCGTGCTGACATTTCTGTCGATGAAGCTCCCGATTTCAAGATTGCAGAGGGATCTGACCGACTCCACCGTTCAGCGTAACATCGGGGTCCCTGTGGCTCATGGAATGATCGCCCTCGCGTCGATTAAGAAAGGTCTCGGGAAGCTGATCCTGAACCGTCCGGCCATCGATGCCGAGCTGCACCGCAACTGGGCCGTGGTCGCAGAGGCCATCCAGACCATCCTCCGCCGCGAGAACTACCCGAATCCTTACGAGACCCTCAAGAATCTCACACGCACAGGCTCCGCCATCGACGAGAAAACCATCGAGGACTTTGTCAATGACTTGGATGTCAGCGATTCCGTCAAGGAAGAGCTCCGTGCCATCACCCCGTGGAACTACACCGGCTTCTGATCACACCCACACCGCAGGAACGGCTTTCGGTAGTGTTTCTTTCACGATAGATTCATGAAACGAATGGCTACCTCAACGCAGGCAGATCCGTCTTGATGAGGATGCCTCTCGGAACACCATGCTCCAGAGGAACGGCGTGGAGGCTCCGGGAGGATGCCGTCGAAAACGAAGCCGTCTGCGGATAGGCCTTTCCCGCGGTCTGGAGGGCTGCGCGGAGCATCGTCTCGTTCTCGTCACCTAACTGATAGCCGTCAAACGGGTTGTCATCAACCTCAACATCGACAGGAATGCCGTCCGGTATCGCTTCATTGCGGCCGTCACAGTCTGCGAACTTACTGATCATCACGTACATGCCCCAATCCTTGATCAAAGAGTAATCGTACCTGCTGTTGTAGACATCACCAGGGGCAAGCAAGATTCCGGCGCAGTACTTTCCATAGGTCTGCTGACCGACAAGCTCCACTTCCATGTAAGGTCGAAGTCCGACAATCAAGCCCTCCGACGCCGAGGCCGTGCCACCGGTCACAATGGCGTAAACCTTTTCTATTCCAAGGTTAGCGTCTGAGACATCCACTTCCGGCTCTTTGCCATTCAGTTTATGCTTTGTGGAAAAACGCGTCTCTGTGTCCTCGCCCTGTTTCACCCAGGCATCCGAGAGAACTGAATTGTAGACCTCTGTCTGGAATACATCCCCGGCAAGCACATTCGACTGCGGGGCGATCATCGAGGCCAGCACGTTCTCAGTGAAAGCGTACCCACCGCCATTGTACCTCAAATCCAGGATGAGCCCATCTATATTCTTGGATTTGAAATCTCTGAACACGTCCGGAAGTGATTGGGATGATTTGAGGTCAAAAGCCGTGTAGGCCAGATAGCCGACCTTCTTGCCGGCGACATCGAACGTCTTGGCCACCAGTATCGGGTCCTCGTACATGTCCACGGCCTTGAGGGTCACATTCCTTACATCTGCGCCGATGCTGTTGTCCTCATCCAGCCCGGTAACGCCCAAACTGATTGAATATGAATTAAAGGCGTCATAGATGTTGCTCTCGGTTATGGCCTTGCCGTCAAGGGTGATGATGATATCGCCACGTTTGAGCCCCGCCTTTTGGGCCGGACCGCCGTTGCTCACATAACTCACGACCAGGAAATATTCCCCCGGCTTGTTGCTGATTCTGCCTGCCTGAAGATCATAGCCGTAAGTGAGCCCAAGCCCTTGAACCGAGTTTGTGAACGATTCAAGGTCATCGGTCAGAATCGTCCACCGGTCAACCTCCTTTCCTCCCTCACGGTAGCGGATGTCCTCAACCACCTCCATCGGCATCCTGCACGTGTCCGGATCCAACCTCCGGAGATCTCTTTCAATCTCCTCATTCCAAAGGTAATATGTTTCCAGCACGTCAATCGCGAACCGGTCCGCCTTGGCGATCTCCGGGGTAGGGGCATCGTCCCTATTGTCAGCATTGGTTTCCACACAGCCAGAAAGCCCCAAAGCCACCGCCAGCACCGCAGCGACTCCACACAGATTCTTTGCACTCATATTCATAGATTATCAGAATGAACCATTATTCAGATTCCGTCCGCAATTTGGACGGAATTTTACAAATATATTCATTTTTCTTTCTCTTTCATTTCTTTGTTGTATCTTTGATTGAATTATTTGTCTTTGAGGCGATGGTCGGCATATTCGATTCTGGTTCAGGCGGGCTGTCCGTGCTGCGGGAGATTCTTCGGCTTCTTCCGGAGGAAAGGTTTGTCTATTATGCGGACAACGCCAACTGCCCTTACGGGGAAAAGACACCTGAGTTCATCCAAAACCGCAGCAGGGCGATCACTGAATGTCTCCTATCGCGAGGAGCGCAGATCATCGTGGTGGCGTGCAACACGGCCACAGCCGCGGCTATCTCAACCCTCAGAAATGAATATCCCGTCCGATTCATCGGGATGGAGCCTGCGGTCAAACCGGCGGCTCTCAGCTCGAAAACCGGAGTGATCGGAGTGTTGGCTACAGCGGGGACTCTGAAAGGGTCCAAATACTTGACAACCAAAGGCATCTACGAGGATGACGTAAATATTGTCGAGCACGTGGGACAAGGGTTCGTGGAACTTGTGGAGAACGGGATTTTAGACGGACCAGTGGCGGAAGAGACAGTCCGGAAGAGCCTCCAGCCGCTTCTTGACGCTGGTGCGGACAGGATTGTGCTTGGGTGCACGCACTACCCATTCCTCCGCGCTGTAATCCAAAGGGTCGCCGGGCCGGATGTCCAAATCATCGACCCTGCGCCGGCGGTGGCCAAACATCTGGTGGAGGTGATGAAAGAGGAAGGGCTGCTCACCGATAAGCCGGTGGCTTCGACAAGCTCAGCCACCGAATA
>CAKVBK010000048.1 GCA_934725285.1 uncultured Bacteroidales bacterium
CAATTATGGCAGATGTAAAAGCACTTGCAGAAGAGTTGGTTAACCTTTCTGTAAAAGACGTTCAGGAACTTGCAAAGTTTCTTAAGGAAGAATATGGTATTGAGCCTGCGGCTGCTGCGGTAGCAGTGGCTGGCCCTGCGGCGACCGCAGAGGCAGCTCCGGCAGAGCAGACTGAGTTTGACGTGGTCCTCAAGTCAGCCGGTGCAGCTAAACTTCAGGTTATCAAAGCCGTTAAGGAGGCTCTTGGACTCGGTCTGAAGGAAGCTAAGGATCTTGTAGACGGCGCTCCTAAGACAGTTAAGGAGAAGGCCTCCAAGGCAGAAGCTGAGCAACTGAAAGCTGCCCTCGAAGAGGCAGGCGCTGAAGTTGAGGTTAAATAACCCAGCTTCCCCTGGCGGGAAAATCATCAGGTTTAGAGCCTAGAAAGGCTCTAAACCTTTTTGTCGTATTAAGTTTTTCTCCATTTCCTAAAGGCAGATCAATGTCAAAAAAGACTAACAACAAGCGAATAATGTTCGCCACATCGAAGATACTGGAATATCCTGACCTTCTGGAAGTTCAGCTGAAATCGTTCAGAGATTTCTTCCAGCTTGAGACAACACCGGAGAACAGGAAAAACGAAGGTCTCTTCCAGGTGTTTCAGGAAATATTCCCGATCGAAGACACGAGGAACAATTACAAACTGGATTTCATTGACTATTTCATCGATCCTCCTCAGTATTCGATTGAAGAGTGTCTTGAGAGAGGACTGACTTACAACGTTCCTCTGAAGGCAAAACTCCGCCTTTCGTGCACCGATCCTGAGCACGAGGACTTTGACACGAGAGTCCAGGATGTGTACCTCGGCAACATACCATATATGACCCCGGCGGGCACATTTGTAATCAACGGATCAGAAAGAATCATAGTTTCCCAGCTGCACCGCTCACCAGGCGTTTTCTTCGACCAGAGCATGCACGCGAACGGAACAAAGCTATATTCAGCGAGAATCATTCCGTTCAAGGGATCATGGATTGAATTCGCCACGGACATCAACAACGTGATGTACGCCTACATCGACCGTAAGAAAAAGTTGCCTGTCACAACACTTCTTCGGGCGATCGGATTCAACTCCGACAAGGACATCATAGACATATTCGGACTCGCCGATGAGGTTGAGGCCACAGAGCAGAACCTGAACGAGAACAAAGGCAGAAAACTCGCGGCCAAGGTTCTGAAGACTTGGACCGAGGATTTCGAAGACGAGGATACCGGTGAGGTGATTCCGATTGAAAGAACCATACCTATCGTAGAAAGAGGAGAGATTCTGGACGAAGACACAATCGCCAAAATAGCCGACACAGACGTCAAGACAATACTTCTGCAGAAAGACGAGGCGAACTCCAACGAATATGCGATAATATTCAACACTCTACAAAAGGATCCGACAAACACAGAAATCGAGGCTGTGAACTACATCTACAAACAGCTGCGAAATTCTGAACCGCCTGACGAGGCTACCGCAAGGGATGTCATCGACAAACTCTTCTTCTCTGAGAAGAGGTATGACCTCGGCAATGTCGGAAGGTTCCGCCTGAACAAGAAACTTGGACTCACGACAGATCCTGAGACAAGGGTTCTGACCAACACAGACATCATCGAGATCATAAAGTATCTCATCCAACTGATAAACTCAAAGGCGACAGTCGACGACATCGACCACTTGAGCAACAGACGTGTACGCACAGTTGGCGAACAGCTTGCAAACCAGTTCAGCGTAGGCCTTTCAAGAATGGCGAGAACCATCCGCGAAAGGATGAACGTGCGTGACAGCGAACAGTTCAGCCCGATCGATCTGATCAACGCGAAGACACTGTCCTCGGTGATCAACTCGTTCTTCGGAACAAGCCAGCTGTCTCAGTTCATGGACCAGACAAACCCTCTGGCCGAGATCACGCACAAGCGCCGTCTCTCCGCCCTTGGCCCTGGTGGTTTGTCAAGGGACAGGGCTGGATTCGAGGTCAGGGACGTGCACTACACGCACTACGGAAGGCTTTGTCCTATCGAGTCTCCGGAAGGACCGAACATCGGACTGATCTCATCTTTGTGCGTGTACGCGAGAATCAACCAGCTCGGATTCATAGAGACACCATACCGTGAGGTACACGACGGAAAGGTTGACCTTACAGATAAGGGATGGCATTACATGACCGCCGAGGAAGAGGAAAACAAACTCGTGTCCCTCGCCAAGGTCAACATGGAGGACGACGGGACGATAAAGGAGGACAGAATCCAATGCCGTCTCGAAGCCGACTTCCCTGTTGTCTCCAAAGAACAGGTAGACTATATGGACGTAGCTCCGAACCAGATGGCATCGGTCGCGGCGTCACTGATTCCGTTCTTGGAGCACGATGACGCGCACCGCGCGTTGATGGGAGCGAACATGATGCGTCAGGCCGTCCCGCTTCTCCGCCCGGAATCACCTATCGTCGGAACAGGGCTTGAGGAAAGGGTATGTCTGGACTCAAGGACACAGTTCGTGGCAGAACGCAAGGGCGAGGTAACCTACGTTGACGCAAAGGAGATACGCATCAGATACGATAGAACGGATGACGAGAAATTCGTTTCATTCGCACCTGATGAGACAGTTTATACTCTTCCTATTTACAGAAGGACAAACCAAAGCACCACAGTGACACTGAAACCTATTGTCCACAAGGGCGACAAGGTAGAGGCCGGACAGGTGCTGACGGAAGGCTATGCTACACAGAACGGTGAGCTCGCACTCGGACGAAACCTGAAAGTGGCGTTCATGCCATGGAAAGGCTACAATTACGAGGATGCCATAGTCCTTTCAGAAGAAATGGTGAAATGGGATGTCCTCACATCCGTACACGTTGATGAATATCTTACCGAGGTACGAGACACCAAACGTGGTATGGAAGAGCTGACATCCGACATTCCTAACGTAAGTGAGGATGCCACAAAGGATCTGGACAAGCAGGGTATCATCAGAATCGGAGCGCACATCGAGCCAGGTGACATCATGATCGGCAAAATCACACCTAAGGGTGAAAGCGATCCGTCACCGGAGGAGAAGCTGCTCAAGGCCATCTTCGGTGACAAGGCCGGTGATGTGAAGGATGCTTCACTGAAGGCCAATCCTTCATTAAGCGGAACAGTCATAAAGACCGCTCTCTACACCAAGGCAGCCAAGGAAAGCAACAGAAGAGCTGCGAAGACTGACCAGAAAGCCCGGCTTGATCTGATTCAGGAGGACTTTGACAAGAAGGCCGCAAAACTCTATGCCGATTTCTTCAAGAGGCTGACTGTTCTGACGAAAGGCAAAAAGAGCGATGGCATATACGATCTTTACGATGCAGAGATCATCGCCAAAGGCAAAGAGATCAGTGTCGAAAAGCTGAAGACCATCGACTTCCAGAACATAAACTCAAGCAACTGGACAACCGAAGAGAACACTAACAAACTCATTCAGGAGCTGATCAACAACTATTGCCTGACCTACAAGGTCGCAGAGGCCGAGTGCAAGAGGCAAATGGACAAGATAAAAGTCGGCGACGAGCTTCCTAACGGTGTGATGCAGATCGCAAAAGTCTACATAGCCAAAAAGAGAAAGATCACTGTCGGTGACAAGATGGCCGGACGACATGGCAACAAGGGTATTGTCGCGAAGATAGTACGTCAGGAGGATATGCCGTTCCTTGAGGACGGTACTCCGGTCGACATTGTTCTGAACCCTCTGGGCGTGCCTTCACGTATGAACCTCGGCCAGATCTACGAGACTGTTCTCGGATGGGCCGGAGCAAGGCTCGGGCTGAAGTTCAGCACCCCTATCTTCGACGGTGCCACGATCGATGAAATCTGCGCTTATACCGACAAAGCCGGAGTTCCAAGATACGGCAAGACACACCTCAGGGACGGTGGCACAGGTGACTGGTTCGACCAGCCGGCAACAGTCGGTGTGATCTACATGATCAAGCTCGGTCACATGGTTGACGACAAGATGCACGCGCGTTCCATCGGTCCATATTCACTCATCACCCAGCAGCCTCTCGGCGGTAAGGCGCAGTTCGGAGGCCAGAGGTTCGGAGAGATGGAGGTTTGGGCCCTTGAGGCATTCGGCGCAGCCAACGCGCTTCAGGAGATCCTGACCGTCAAGTCAGATGACGTGACCGGACGTTCAAAGACTTACGAGGCAATCGTAAAAGGCGACCCTATGCCTACACCTGGCATACCGGAATCCCTCAATGTACTGCTTCACGAACTCAGGGGACTGGGTCTCAAGGTTACTTTGGATTAATTTTCAAGAATATTGACATTCAAGAATATGCCTACTTTCAATAACAAAGAAAACAAGGTAAAGAGCAACTTCTCTAAGATCAGCATCTCGCTGGCGTCCCCAGAGGACATCTCAGCGAGATCCTGTGGAGAGGTTCTGAAACCAGAGACTGTCAACTACAGGACATACAAGCCGGAAAGGGACGGACTCTTCTGCGAGAAGATTTTCGGGCCGACCAAGGACTACGAATGCTACTGCGGAAAATATAAGAGAATCCGTTACCGCGGAATCGTCTGCGACAGATGCGGTGTCGAAGTGACCGAGAAGAAAGTCCGCAGGGAAAGGATGGGACACATCGCCCTGACTGTGCCTGTGGCTCACATCTGGTACTTCAAATCAGCTCCAAACAAGATTTCCGCGCTTCTCGGACTTCCTGCCAAGAAGCTTGAGTCAGTGATCTACTATGAGAAATACGTAGTGGTCAACCCTGGCGAGAGCGGACTGGCAAAGATGGATCTGCTCTCGGAGGACGAATATCTCGATGTTCTCGCCAGGCTTCCAGAGAACGACAACCTTCCTTTCGACGACCCGAAAAAGTTTGTCGCTAAAATGGGCGCCGAAGGAATCTACGACCTTCTCAGGGAGACGGACGTGGAAAGCCTGTCGAAGGAACTGCGCTCGAAGATGCTGAACGAGACCTCACAGCAGAGAAAAGCCGAGCACCTCAAAAGGCTGAGCGTGGTGAAGTGGTTCATTGAGTCAAAGAACATCAACCGTCCGGAATGGATGATCATGAAAGTGATCCCGGTGATCCCGCCGGATCTCCGTCCTTTGGTTCCGCTTGATGGAGGACGATTCGCCACAACCGACCTCAACGACCTCTACAGAAGAGTGATCATCAGAAACAACAGACTCAAGAAGCTCATTGAGATCAAAGCCCCTGAGGTGATTCTCAGAAATGAGAAACGTATGCTTCAGGAAGCGGTTGACTCACTGTTCGACAACTCTAAGAAGTCAAGCGCCGTGAAGAGTGAGTCCAACAGGGCACTCAAATCCCTGTCAGATTCTCTTAAAGGAAAGCAGGGACGTTTCCGTCAGAACCTCCTCGGTAAACGTGTGGACTACTCCGCCCGTTCGGTAATCGTCGTAGGTCCTGAGCTGAATATGCACGAGTGCGGTCTGCCTAAGTTTATGGCCGCAGAGCTCTACAAGCCGTTCATCATCAGAAAACTCATAGAAAGAGGGATCGTCAAGACCGTAAAGTCCGCCAAGAAGATAGTGGACAGGAAAGATCCGGTGATCTGGGACATCCTTGAGAACGTGATGAAGGGGCATCCGGTTCTACTTAACCGTGCACCTACCCTGCACAGGCTTGGTATCCAGGCATTCCAGCCAAGGATGATCGAAGGAAAAGCGATCCAGCTCCACCCTCTCGCATGTACGGCATTCAACGCCGACTTCGATGGTGACCAGATGGCCGTGCACCTTCCTCTTGGCAACGCAGCCGTCATGGAGGCTCAGCTCTTGATGCTCGGCTCGCAGAACATTCTTAACCCTGCCAACGGAACACCTATCACCGTACCTTCACAGGATATGGTACTCGGACTGTACTACATCACGAAGATCAGACCGGGGGCGAAGGGTGAAGGGATGAATTTCTACGGTCCGGAAGAGGTCATCGTGGCCTACAACGAGAAGGCGATTGACATGCACGCCGAGATCGGAGTCAGACTCCCGGTCGACAAGCAGGATCTCTCCAAAGGCTACGAAATCAAGAAAACCACAGCCGGAAGAATCATTGTGAACCAATTCGTACCGGTGGAAGTTCCTTACGTCAATGAGATTCTCGGCAAGAAAGCCCTGAGAAAGATCATCACAGAAGTAATCAAGAGCACAGGCGTGACCAGAACCGCGCAGTTCCTTGACGACATAAAGAACCTTGGTTATGACCAGGCGTTCAGGGCTGGTATCTCTTTCAACCTCGGGGATGTCATCATTCCTGCGGAAAAGACAAAACTCATCGACGAGGGATACAAAGAGGTTGAGAGCATCAAGTCCAACTATGCTATGGGCTTCATCACCAACAACGAACGCTACAATAAGGTCATTGACCTTTGGACAGCCATCGACAACAAACTCACGAACATCGTGGAGAAGCAGATCTCCGCTGACCAGCAGGGATTCAACCCGGTTTACATGATGCTGGACTCCGGAGCCCGTGGCTCGACACAGCAGATCAAGCAGCTCTGCGGTATGCGTGGACTTATGGCCAAACCTCAGAAATCCGGAGCGGCAGGGGCTGAGATCATCGAGAACCCTATCATCTCCAACCTTAAGGAGGGTATGACGGTGCTTGAATACTTCATTTCCACTCACGGAGCACGTAAGGGTCTTGCCGACACGGCCCTCAAGACTGCTGACGCAGGTTACCTTACCCGTCGTCTGGTCGACGTCTCACACGATGTGATCATCACGGAAGAAGACTGCGGCACACTCAGAGGTCTTATCGCCACCGCCATCAAGAACAAGGACGAGATCGTGGAGTCTCTCGGTGAGAGAATCCTCGGACGTACCTCCGTACACGACATATTCAACCCTCTCACCGGTGAGTTGATCATCAAGGCCGGCGAGGAGATCCGCGAGGCGACTGCCAACCTGATCGACCATCTGCCGATAGAGCAGGTAGAGATCCGTTCAGTGCTCACTTGCGAGTCCCGCAAGGGTGTTTGCGCAAAGTGCTACGGACGTAACCTCGCCACAAGCAGAATGGTTGAGAAAGGTGAGGTTGTCGGAGTCATCGCCGCACAGTCTATCGGTGAGCCTGGTACACAGCTTACCCTGCGTACCTTCCACGTAGGTGGTACGGCGTCCAGCACGGCGGCCGATTCCTCAATAGTCGCCAAGTACGACGGCAAACTTGTGTTCGAAGAACTCAGGACCATCCAGAAGATCGGAGAGGACGGAACAGCCCAGGACATTGTGGTAAGCCGTATGACCGAGGTCAGCATAATCGATGAGAACACAGGAATAACCTATTCCCACTACGATGTTCCATACGGTTCAAGGCTGTACTTCAAGGACGGAGACACGATCAAGAACGGAGACCTGCTCTGCGAATGGGATCCATACAATGCCATCACAATCGTGGAGACAGCCGGTAAGGTTCAGTTCGACAACCTTATTGAAGGTCAGACCTTCCGAGAGGAGGCTGCCGATGAGTTTGCAGTGAACAAGGACAAGGTGATCATCGAATCCAGGGACAAGACAAAGAACCCTTCTATCCTCATCCTTGACGATGAAGGCAATCAGATCAGGCAGTACAACCTTCCGGTCGGCGCCCACCTCATCGCCAACAATGGAGACAAGGTCAATGTCGGAGACATTATCATCAAGATTCCACGCGCCATCGGTAAGTCAAGCGATATCACCGGTGGTCTTCCAAGAGTCACGGAACTCTTCGAGGCCAGAACCCCGTCCTCACCTGCGATTCTCGCTGAAATTAACGGCGAGGTGCTCATGGGCAAGGTCAAGAGAGGAAACCGTGAGATCATCGTCAAGAACAAGTCCGGAATCGAGAAGCACTATCTTGTTCCGCTGACCAAGCAGATCCTCGTGCAGGAGAATGACTACGTCAAGGCAGGCACCAGACTTTCCGACGGTGGTATCTCCCCTACCGACATACTCAACATCCTTGGACCTGTCAAGGCTCAGGATTACATCGTCAATGAGGTACAGGCTGTATACCGTCTGCAGGGTGTGAAGATCAATGACAAACACTTCGAGATTATTGTGCGCCAGATGATGCGCAAGGTTCAGATCACCAACCCTGGCGACACTGAATTCCTGCAGGAAGAACTGGTTGACAAGTGGGATTTCATGGATGCCAACGACAACATATTCGGTAAATATTTTGTCATTGACGCGGGAGACTCCCAGAAATACATGCAGGGCGACATCATTGACGCTCGCGACATGAGAAATGAGAATTCTTCACTTGAAAGGCAGAACAGAAAGATGATGGCTGTACGTGAAGCTAATCCGGCAACCGCGAAACTCGTGCTTCAGGGTATCACAAGGGCTGCCCTCAGAACCAACAGCTTCATCTCAGCCGCATCCTTCCAGGAGACTACAAAGGTGCTCAGCGAGGCCGCGATCAGGGCCCGTGTCGATCACCTCGAAGGCCTTAAGGAGAATGTCATCTGCGGTCACCTCATTCCGGCAGGTACCGGCCAGAAGGAGTTCCAGGACATCATCGTCGGACGTAAGGACGAGTATGAGCAGGAAATGAACGAACTCTAGCAGAGTTGATTCAATGAATATGAAAGGCCGGCCGTGGATCAATTCCTCAGCCGGCTTTTTACTACCGCAAAAATTTACCCCAGGCGAATTTTGCAGGTTACCAAAATTCGCCTGGGATAGATTTCTTTGCTGGCTGGTTACTTTCTGGACTAACAGCTGTCACGGACGATAAGAGACGGCGCTATGAGACGTTGAACCGTGGAAAGATCCTGGTGTCTGTTCTCTATGATGTCAATAAGAACCTGCGATGCCAGACGGCCGATTTCGGAAAGAGGCTGCTCAATGCGGGTGATCGCAGGGTCAAGAAAATCCAAGAACCCGTTGTTGTCGAAAGAGATCAGACCAACCTGCCCGGGAACTTTGACTCCAAGCTCACGGAAAGCACGGATGGCGCCAAGAAGGATAGTTGATGAATATGCGAACACAGCGTCATACTTCACTCCGTCACGGAACATTCTCAGAACTTGATTGTAGCCGTTCTCGACAGAAAAAGCGTCACCGACAACCGCATATTCAACGTGCTTGTCACTATGCGCATCAATAGCGGCTCTGAAGCCTCGTACTCGCTCCATTGAAGGAGTAGAGTCTTCAACACCCTGAATCGACAGGATGTTGCGGCAGCCACGGTTGATAAGATATTCAGTGGCCATATAGCCGCCCGCATAGTTGTCAGTGCAGATGTAAGGAAGATTAGTACCCTCAAAATATCGGTCAATCAAGACGGTAGGAATACTGTCGGTTATCTCGTCCATCAATGCGGTGGGATTGCCGACGGGTACAGCGATGATGCCGTCAACACTTCTTGAGCGGAACATTAAAAGAGAACTCTCGAAATCCTTCTCATTCTCCAGGGAATCAGCCAGAAGAGTATGGTAGCCGGCAAGTTTCATGTTCTCTATCACCTTGCTTGCCAAAGTGGCGAAGAACGGATTGTCAATTCCCGGCACCGTCAATCCGATGGTGTAGGTCCGGCTGGTCCGGAGTCCTTGGGCAAGGAGATTCGGAGTGTAGTTTACTCTCTTGGCTTCAGCCTGGATGATGTCGATCGCCTTCTGGCTGATTCTTGACCGCTGAGCTTTGCCGGACAAAACTCTTGAGACTGTCGAGACAGAGTAACCGGTCTGTTCGGATATGGATTGAATGGTGTTCTTTGGCATAATTAATCTCTGTAATGACAAAGATAGGCAATTTTATAATACATACTACTTAATACTTTCAAATATTCACGAAGTTCGATATTTTTCTTTATATTTGTTTTTTGTATATAAATATGAACTTTCTTGAAGAAAAGATCCTCGCAGACGGAGTGATCAAGGAGGGAAACATCCTCAAGGTTGACAATTTCCTCAACCATCAGATCGACATCGACATCATGAGGCAGGTGGCCTACGAGTTCAAGCGGCGCTTCCGCGGCGAGACCGTGACCAAGATCCTGACCATCGAGGCAAGCGGCATCGCTATCGCCACCCTGCTTGCCGACTTGTATGATGTTCCGGTAGTCTTCGCTAAAAAAGGCGAGACAGCCAACTGCACTGACGACAAATATGTCTCACACGCATATTCATTCACCCACAAGAGGATGAACAATGTTTTCGTGTCAAAGCCTTACCTCAACGCAGGGGAAAAAGTCCTCATAGTCGATGATTTTCTCGCCGACGGTCAGGCGATGCTTGCTCTCACTGACATCGTGAAGCAGGCCGGAGCCGAGGTTGTCGGACTCGGTGTGGCAATCGAGAAAGGCCAGCAGAAAGGCGGCAGAATCCTCCGCGAGGCAGGCTACCACCTTGAGTCCATCGCCATTATTGAGGACATGGACTACGAAACCCAGACAATACATTTCAGAAATAACTAAGTCTATGGCAAAGTCCAACATTTATGAGCTGGACGGACGAGTTCCGCTAGCTCAGGCCGTCCCGTTCGGTCTCCAGCACGTGCTTGCGATGTTCGTGAGCAACATCACACCAATCATCATCCTCGCAGGAGTCGTAGGAGTTGACTCCTCGCTTCAGGGTGCTCTCATCCAAAACTGTATGATCATCGCCGGTATCGGCACACTCGTACAGCTATATCCCGTCTGGAAAATCGGTTCGAGACTGCCTATCGTTATGGGTATCAGTTTCACATTCCTCTCGCTCGCCATCTTCATCGGCTCGACCATGGGTATGGGAACTCTTATGGGGGCCGTGATCATCGGCGGTATCGTAGAAGGATTGTTGGGGCTCTTTGTCAAGTACTGGGTCAAGATTGTCCCTCCGATTGTGGCGGCTACAGTTGTCACCGCGATCGGTTTCTCCCTGCTTCCTATCGGGGCGAACAGCTTTGCGGGCGGACAGGGTGCCACTGATTTCGGTGCGGCGCACAACTGGATCATCGGTTCGGTGACCCTTCTGACCTGCCTCGTCTGCCAAGTTTTCGGAAAGGGTTTCCTCCGCTCTCTTTCGGTGCTTGTGGGTCTGGTTGTCGGCTATGTTCTGTCATTATTTATGGGCATGGTGGATTTCAGCGCTCTTGGTGGAGCCGGATTCATCTCACTTCCTAAGTTCCTGCCTTTCAAGCCTGAGTTCAACATCGGAGCCATACTTTCAATCATCGCCATCTACATGGTCAGCGCGACTGAAACCATCGGAGACACCAGCGCGCTCTGCGCCGGAGCCCTCAAGCGCCAGCCTTCCAACCGTGAGCTCGGCGGCAGCATCGCCTGCGACGGCTTCGTCAGCTCGGTCTCCGGACTGTTCGGCTGTACACCAATCACCTCGTTCAGCCAGAACGTAGGTCTTGCCACAATGAGCGGAGTTGTCAACCGTTTCGCCATCGCCACCGGAGCCGCCATCATGATCATCGGCGGTGTGTTCCCGGCTGTTGGCCTCACACTGACCACCATCCCTCAGGCCGTACTTGGAGGATGCACTATAATGATGTTCGGAAGCATTCTTTTCGCAGGATTCGGAATGATGGCGAAGTGCGGTTTCGGCAACCGGAATATGATCATAGCCAGCCTCTCGCTCAGCGTGGGTCTTGGTTTCACCTCAGCGTCACAGATGTTCAACATATTCCCGGACATCATCAAGACCGTCTTCGCGGAGAACTGCGTGGCCGTCGTGTTCGTGCTCGCAGTGGTCCTCAACCTTATTCTCCCTAAAGAGAAGGGAAACGCTTAGAAGCTGTTTTGATTTGTTTGCCGAGTAACTTTTTAAAGCGATAAGAGGATGACCCGAACTTCAGGTCATCCTCTTATCGCTTTTCAATATCTTGACTGTTTTGTCCGACCAAACATATTTCGACCGGAGAAACGTTCTCTATAAAGATCTCATTTAACTTCCATCAATTGGAACATTACCGACTTACCGCTGAAAAGCGATTCGCTGTATTCCCAAATCAAGCCAGTGTTCAGATTCATAAGATAAACATGGAAGGCTGATTCCGACACGATCTGATAGTTGTTCTGTCCTTCCTTTCGGATGTCCAACTCGGACGGTTCGTGCCTGATTGCCTTCACTGAATTCTTTGCACCAATGTTCACCTTCAGCTGCCAGACATCACCTGTCTCCTTATCCAGCCTCAAATATGGAGTTTTATTGTCTCTCGGTATGACAAACTCGAACCGGGGCCCATCCACACTGGAGATTCCCGTCGGCATATATATTCTCCGTTCTGTTTTCGTTTGGTCATCGGGTGTGTTTTCCTGGGCGCCCGCGCTGATTCCTACGAGGGCAAAAGCCATCGTAGCCAACACTGCCAATACATACTTTCTCATATTAAAACATCTAACTTTAATGAAACCATCAATAGCCGTAGCATGTATTTATGTACTTTAGGCTTACTTTTCCTGAAATCGCACTGGCAAGGCTGCAAGTCTAAAGTGTATAATAACGATCTGTTGTACACAAAGCGAGCCAAGCCTGCTGCGTCAGCCTTGGTTCGCTAATGTTATTGAAGGACTGGAGACCTAAAACAGTCTTAGTTTCTTTGACGTTAATATTCAGACATGAATATTATCGGACAGCGACCTTGTTGAGGAAGCATTGGATGGTGTTCTCCATCAGGCAGCAGATGGTCATAGGGCCGACTCCGCCCGGGACAGGAGTGATGACAGAGGCTTTCGGCTCGACGGAGGCGAAGTCAACGTCACCACAGAGTTTTCCGTTTTCATCCAAATCCATACCCACATCGATCACTGCGGCTCCGTCTTTGACCATGTCTCCGGTCACGAATTTTGCGCGACCTATGGCTACGACAAGGATGTCGGCCTGCCTTGTAATCTCAGGAAGGTTCTTGGTTCTTGAATGACAAATGGTCACCGTGGCATTCCTGTCAAGAAGGAGTTTGGAGATCGGAAGGCCGACGATCTGGCTGCGACCGATCACAACGGCGTTCTTGCCAGCGATTTCGTAATTGGCATCCTCAAGGAGCCTGATGATGCCCATAGGGGTACAAGGAACCACACAGGAAGAGTTCGGTCTCTTCTGCCAGAGAGCGGCCGTGTTGAGCGGGTGGAAACCGTCCACATCCTTGGACTGGGCGATGGCCTCGATCACCTTCGGCTCACTGATCTGCTTCGGGAGAGGAAGCTGGACAAGGATGCCGTCAACGGTGTCGTCAGCGTTGAGTTCGGCGATCTTGTCAAGAAGTTCCTGCTCCGATGTGTCAGCGGGCATCCTGACGGTGGTGTTTTTGATTCCCACGACATCACATGCCTTGGCTTTGTTTCTTACGTAGG
>CAKVBK010000049.1 GCA_934725285.1 uncultured Bacteroidales bacterium
AAACCAGCCATGAAGGAAGCCTCGTCTGAATATGACGGACGCAGGTCCGGATCTCCGACAGTGTAGGTGTGCGCATCGACAAAGTACTCAACCGGATTGAGGGTGTTGTAACTTGGACGCCGGATCCTTCTGGTGTAGGAAACCGAAAAGCGTAGCGCCGCGGACGGATTGAATCCGACGAAAGCGGTCGGGAACAAGTCGAAGTAACTTCGCTTGCTTTGGTCTCCGGCTGTGATCCAATCTCCGAGAGAGTTGGTATATTCGCCCCTCAATCCTGCTTTGGCAGCAGACATAGGAATAGCTGCATAACTATTATGCTTTGGAGTTGGTATATTCGCCCCTCAATCCTGCTTTGGCAGACCATTTTGGACCGAACTGCGCGGCGAGAGAAAAGTAGGCCGCGCCGATGTTCTCGCGGTATTTGAACCTCGTGCCGGTGTTGACAGCGGACGGGCCGGTCTCCGTTCTTGAGGTCGTGTTGGCCGTTTTGGACAACGCCCACTTCGCACCGGCCTCCAGTCTGGCAAAATTGAACACGGTCGCCTCATAGTCGGCTTTCGCGGACCAGATGTTCACCTTGTTGTCCGAATCCACAAGCCTTGTGGAAGGGACCCATTCCGACGCGGCCAGTGAACGGGTAAATGTCTTCTGGTCGTTCGCTGTCGTGTTGGCGTTGTGATAGTAGTCCACATTCAATGTGAGTTCAGAATTCGTCGCCTCGTCAAAGATGTGGGTAAAGTTAAGGTTTCCGTTGGTCTGACGGCTCTTGTCCTCGTTCCAAGTCGCGGACTCGGCCCTCTCGATCTCCTTGTCTCCAAGTGTCTGCGTGGTGACATTGTGATCCCTGTCGGATTTCTGGACATTACGGGAACCAGGCATGCTGACGATGAAGCCCAAAGTGTTCTTCTTGTCGATGAACCAATCGTTGCCGAAACGCACCTGCCAGTTGTGGTATCTGTCCTTCTGTAGGGACTGAGCGAGAATCCGGAACGGAACCCCGTTCTGTGTCAGTTTGTTGTCTATGTCAAGATCTATGTCCATGTCATAAATTCCCTGATACGCAGACACAAATGTGTTGGTCTTTGCCGTCCTGTAACTGATGTTGCCGTTGAGACTCTCACGCATGAGGAAACGGTCTGTCTGGACGCTTGCGCGTTGATTCCGCAAAGGATCGCCACGATGGCAATCGCAAGTAGTCTGAATCTTGTCATCTTCGTTTCACTTTTTCACGGTGCAAAGTTACTATGAGATTTCCGTTGCCAATCAACTTCAAGCGGACAATCAAAATTCACAAACTCCTGAATATAAAAGACTAAAGCATAGACAACGTGGACAATCCCACTGCGGGAAGACTTCGCGCTATCAAAAAGATCCCACCGCTGATCCATGTCAAGGGATGTTTCCATATCGCCATGTCGGCATATTCAATAATTGAATATTTTATCGTCTTAACTATTGCACATATTGCGGAATTTTCTGAAATTGCAGTCAAATTAACAAAACTAACACTTAAGACTAATGATTCGGGAACACCTCACTAACATCTTATGTTTGTTAGCCCTTTGGTCAACATGCGCTTCAGTGCCGTCAGCCCTTGCCGGTCCGGCCCGTCCCGGCATCATCTCCGTGACTAATAGAGATGGGTCAAAAATCAATGTCCGTGTACACGGTGATGAGTTCCGCCACTATGTCACGACAGAGGAAGGCTATTCTCTGGCCGCGGACGCCGACGGGGACTGGGCCTTCGCGAGACTTGGAAGTGACGGTCTTCTGACTCCGACATCAGTCAAGGCCAAGCCTGTCAGCCGGCTTACAGAGTCCGAGCGGAAGATTCTTGGCTCGTCGCTGCGCAGCGGTGTCCGGCCGACAGCTCTGACACAGCTGCAGAAAAGATTGCTTGAATCGACGCGGGCATATTCACCGCTGACTCGTTCAGGCGAGGTTTCTGATTGTATGCCGCCACTTTTGGGCGGAACCTCATGGAAACCGGAAGGAGAAAAGAAGGTGCTGGTGCTTCTGGCGGAATTTCCCGACCTTCCGTTCACGGAAGGAAGCAACTCCGCATTCAATAATCTATTGAATTCCCCAAACTACACAAAGGGAGGAGCAACAGGAAGTGTCTGGCAGTACTATTATGACAATTCCAACAGACAGTTCAGCCCCGTGTTCACCGTGGCTGGGCCATACAGGCTTTCACAAAACAGATCATACTACAAGGAGAAACCATACGAGATGGTCTCCGAAGTCGCCCGCCTGGCGGATCCTGATGTGGATTTCAGCCAATTCGCCGAGAACGGAATGGCACACGACATATTCGTGTACTACTCCGGAGGAGCTGAAAGCACCGGTGACCCGAACGGAATCTGGCCGCACCGCAGCACGATTAACGGCCTGTCGCTGGACGGTGTGACAATCCCTGGCTACGCCTGCAGTTCCGAGCTGGAGCCTGGCGTGGCAGGAAACAACACCCTTGCGGCCATCGGATCGTTCTGCCATGAGTTCGGACACATCATCGGACTGCCGGACCTTTACGACACCGACACGGGGGACAACAACGATGCGGACACCCCATCATTCTTTTCTCTGATGGCACACGGAACCTACAACAACGGCAGCCGAACCCCGCCGGCGCTCAGCATCATGGAAAGATGGATGATGGGCTGGGCGGAGCCTGAGATCCTGCAGAACACAGGAGAATATACCCTTCCGGCCATCACCGACGGCAAAGGTTACCTTATCAAGACAGAGTCTGACGGGGACTACTTCCTGCTGGAATGCCGTGGGGCCGGGAAGAACGAATGGGACAAAAAGGAATATCTTGACTACTACGGGCAAGGCACCGACTGGGGGCTTGTCATCTACCACGTAAGGAACGAGACCAGCAGCTGGATCGGAAACAGGGTGAACACCAGCCGAGGTAACGAACATTACAAGATTTTTTATTCCAATCCCAACTCTAAAAACGGTTACACGCCGCAATACCTCCCCGCACACTGTTTCTTCCCCGGAGGGAGCAATGTGACATCGATCTACAGCGACAACACCTCCAAGTTTCTGGCAGCCAACGGTAAGAAAGCAATGGCCGAGGTCCCGTCGATAAGGCTTGACGCCACTGACGGTTCGGTAAAACTGTCTGTCACTGAGCGTGGCGGAGACATAACAGACATCAAGTCAAGCACCTTCCAGCACGACATCCTCCTCAGTTGGAAAGACGACCTTCCCTCCGTCTGGACGGTCGAGTGGAAGCCGGAAGGCAACGATGCCGAGACAAAATCAATCACAGGGCTGACATCGCCAGAGGTGCACATCCCTCTGCTGAAGGATGCGCAAGACTATGTGATCACCATCACCGGAGACAAGAACAGCAGGTCCTCCCTGACGCTGAAAACCGAGAACTCAGGATCAGGATTCCCGAGAATCCGGCTGTCAAAGACAAACCCGACATCGGAGGACAAGGTCTTGATGATGCTGGTTGACTGCGGTGAGACAAGTGACATCCAATGGACAGTAGACGGAGCCAAATCCGACGGCTACGTCAACCTGCGCAAAGGCGAGCACTACGTTCAGGCTGTTCTGACAAAGCCTGACGGATCCACCGAATATTTCGCCAGATATATAAATGTCATACTGTAATATTCATTGAATATGAAACTTACATTCAGAATATTCACTGCTGTTTTTTCATGCTTCCTCCTTTTCGCCTGCAACGGGAGCAAGGAAGACAACTCCTTCCGCGAGGACTTTTCAGCCTCCGATGGTTTGGGAATATACCAGGACGGCAAGCCGGTGCTGACTTTTCTCAAAAACAAGCACCAATACTACTGCATCCCGGCTGAAGGCATCCTGAGAATCATCGACAACGAGGGAACGCGTGACGTCACGGTGAAACTCGACGGGATGCCTGCGTCCTCCGGAAAGGTCAGCGGCGCCGTCTCGGGAAACATGGGCATCACCGGATTCAGTTTCAGCGAGTTGGAAATCCTCAAAATTGACAGCAGGACAGTTTGGCTGTGGTCCGACAAGGACAAAGTCGGATTCATCCTTCCGTCAGCCGGAATGCAAGCCGCAAAAGCCAACCAATAATTTCAATAATAAGAACGTATGAAAAGATTCTTTGTGTTCTTGTTTATGTTTCTGGCGACATTCTCACTTGCGTCGGCCCAGACCATAAACATCAAAGGAACCGTCATCGACGAGAACGGGGAACCTGTCGCCGGTGCTTCGGTAATCATCAAAGGAACCACAAAAGGACGCATGGCGGAACCTGACGGGACCTTTACACTGAACGGAGTGAAACCTTCGGACAAACTGAATGTTTCCTGCCTCGGATACCTCAGCATCGACGTCGACCCGAAACCGGAGATGAGGATTGTCCTCCAAACAGACCAGAAACTTCTGGATGAGGTTCTCGTTGTCGCTTTCGGCCAGCAGACTAAATCATCATTCACGGGATCGGCGGCCGTGGTCAAGAGCGAGACGCTTGAGAAGAAGCAGCTCACCAACGTGATCAGCGGACTCCAGGGAGAGGTGGCCGGACTTCAGATGACCGGCAACTCCGGCTCCCCTACCGCCACGCCGTCCATCGCGATCCGAGGATTCAGTTCCATCAACGCCGGCACATCCCCTCTGATCATCGTGGACGGAGCGCCATACGACGGTGGATGGAACAACTTGAATCCTAATGATGTGGAAAGCATCACAGTCCTCAAGGACGCCGCTTCCAACGCCCTCTACGGAGCACGTGGAGCGAACGGTGTGATCATGATCACAACAAAGAAAGGCAAGGCTGAGAACGCAGTCGTGACATTGGACGCCAAATGGGGTGTCAACAGCAGGGCGACGCAGGAATATGACCTCATCACCGACCCCGGGCAGTACTACGAGATGCATTACCGGGCCTTGTACAACTACTACGTCCGAGACAACGGCCTGTCGGCTTTCGACGCGCACGTGACCGCGAACAACACGCTCGGCAAGCCGGCGTCTCAGGGAGGTCTTGGCTACATCGTCTACTCTGTTCCTGAGAATGAATATCTTATCGGAACCAACGGTAGGCTCAACCCGCACGCCACGCTGGGCAATCGTGTCTACAACAATGGAAAGTTCTACACCCTGCTGCCTGACAACTGGGTCGACGAGGCATTCCGCAGGAGCCTCCGCCAGGAGTACAACCTTAACCTTACGGGCGGCAACAACAAGCTGAACTTCTACGGTTCCCTTGGTTACCTGAACAACAAGGGAATCGCCTACAACTCTGATTTCGAGCGTTACACGGCCAGGTTCAAGACTGACTACCAAGCCAAGGAATGGCTCAAGGTCGGAGCGAGCATGAGCTACACGCACTCGGACCAGAATGATGTGAATGACGGAGACAACCTCTTCCTGATGGTGTCAGAGATGGCTCCGATATACCCGGTCTACCTCCGTGACGAAAACGGCGAGATCATGACAGACGAGAACGGAAAGATGTATGACTACGGCTCAGGGGAGAACGGCGGCGCGAAGCGTCCAGCCAGCATGCTTCCGGCCAGGAATCCGCTTCAGGCCAACGAGTTGAACCAGAACCGCACTAACGCCAACATCACCACTCTCAACGGTTTCGCCGACATCACCCCTCTTGAGGGACTCAAGATCACATTGAACGGAACAGTCACCGACAATGAGTGGAACAACACCTCCAAAGTGCAGCCGTTCTATGGCAACACCGCCTCCACATACCCTGGCGGCTACATTTCCAAGACAGCCTACCAGACATTCACGCTGAACTTCCAGCAGATAGTGAACTACACCAGACAGTTCGGCCGCCACAATGTGTCTGTCATGGCCGGTCACGAGAACTACAAGTACAACTACAACTACGTCTGGGGCGACAAGGAGAATATGTTCTCCTATTTCGGCAGTGATGAGCTTGACGGAGCCGTGAAGGTCATCTCCAACGGCAGCTCCACGAGCCGCTACAACACCGAAGGCTGGTTCTCACGCGCCATGTACAATTTCGATGAGAAGTACTTCCTTTCGGCCTCCTACCGCCGCGACGCGTCATCCAGATTCCATCCGGACCACAGATGGGGAAACTTCTACTCAGTCGGCGGAGCTTGGACGATGAACAAGGAGAACTGGTTCGATGTCAGCTGGATCGACATGCTCAAGGTCAAGGCCTCATGGGGGCAGCAGGGAAACGACGCGATCGGTGATTTCAGGTACACCGACACATATTCCATAAACAACGTCGACGGCAAGGTGGCTCTTGTCCAGAACAGCGTCGGAAACCCGGACATCACATGGGAGACCAACAGCAATTTCAACACGGGGCTTGAATTCGACATATTCAAAAGCAGGATCTCCGGAAGCGTTGAATATTTCCGCCGCAAGACGACCGACATGCTCTGCTTCGTCTACGTTCCTATGTCCGGCGGCTACGGCGGCTCCTACGACAATGTAGGCGATATGATGAACAAGGGCGTGGAGCTTGACCTGCATTTCAATGTGCTCAGGACAAAGGACTTCAACTGGGACATCAACCTGAACGCGACACACTACAGGAACAAGGTTCTGATGCTTCAGGAAGACAACAAGAAGAACATTCTGGACGGTCATCCCGGCTATGTCAACGGGTCATACTTCTATGGTGAGGGCCTGTCAGTGCACACTTTCCGCCTGAAGAAGTACGCCGGGGTTTCGGCGAGCGGAGAGTCACAGTGGTACAAGGTCGATGAAAGCACCGGCGAGACCACTGTCACCACTTCCAACTCCAACGCGACCTATTTCAACTGCGGCACTTCTGACCCCGATCTCTATGGAGGATTCAATACCACCTTGAGTTTCAAGGGATTCGACCTCTCGGTAAACTTCAACTACAGCATCGGGGGCAAGGCTATAGACTATGGCTATATGGCATTCATGACCAACCCGTCCAACGGCTACACCGGCTTCGCGTTCCACAAGGATCTGCTTGACGCTTGGTCCGAGACCAACACGGACTCCAATATTCCTCGGTTCCAATATGCCGTCAAGGATGAGGACACAAGCGCGGCCGGCCTTTCCGACAGGTTTCTGACCGACGCCAGCACCCTGACTCTCCAGACAATCAACCTCGGCTACACACTGCCTAAGAATTGGGTCTCCAAGATTGGCCTGAGCAACCTCAGGGTCTATATTTCAGGTGACAATCTCTACTACTGGAGCAAACGCAAGGGATTCGATCCGCGAGGAAGCTTCTGGGGAGCCACATCGACATCATCATATTCGCCGATCCGCACGTTCACCGGCGGCCTCACGATCCAGTTCTAGTGTGAAAACTTTTAAGAGACAATGAATATGAAAAAATACATACACATCCTATCCGTCATTCTTTGCTCTGCCTTCTGCGCCGGATGCATCGAGGAGACGTTCCCGAGCGACCTGGCCACACCTGAGCAGATCCAAGGCTCGAAGTCTCTGGAATACCTGACAAACAGCCTTCCGGCGTATCTCGTGACATGGGACACCTACGGCAGCAGCAACAACACGCAGGACTGGGGATATCCTTGCCAGATGTATATGCGCGAGATAATGGGCGAGGACTTTCCGATGGCAGACAACGGCTACAACTACTGGGCATGGCTTGAGAACGCCATCTCGCTGCGCTATATGTACTACTACCCGTACTACTATTATTATTCATTCATCAAGAACGCCAACAACGTCATCACGCAGGCGAGTCTTATGAAACCGGAGGAAAACGAAGCCATCAGGCACAATCTCGGCATCGGCCTTGGCTACAGAGCGATGCTATATCTGGATCTGAGCCGTCTTTTCGAGTACAGGGCCACCGGAGTGGCGTCTCTTGACAGCGAGGCAAAGGAGAAGGGCTGCTACGGCATAACAGTGCCTATCGTCAAGGAAAACACCACAACCAACGGGTTGACAAACAATCCGTGCGCGCCTTTCTACACGATGTACAGGTTCATAATGAATGACTTGAACCGTGCGGAGGAATGTCTCAAAGGCTATTCGAGGACAAGCAAGGCACTTATGGACCAGAGCGCCGTTTATGGATTGAAGACGCGTCTGTGGCTTGACATGGCCAGCCGATTCGAGAGGGATCCAGAGGCCCTGGCCAAACAGATTGAGGCTGAAAATGACACTGACGGCTACGGCAAGCTCGGAATCTCATCGGCCGGCGACTGTTTCGCAAAAGCGGCCGAATACGCCCTTAAGGTCATCACAAATCCGGCATGCACACCTCTCACCCAAGAGGAATGGAGTGATCCAGCCACAGGATTCAACACTCCTCAGCCATCGTGGCTGCTCGGGACATCCATCACCAGCAAGGAGCAGATCAACTACAACTACTGGAACACATTCCTTGGCTACATGGCCTCAGAGGCGGACTGGGGAATGGCCAACGACAGCTACTACGGTTATCGTTGCATCGGGAAGGCCTTGTACGACAAGATTTCCGACAGTGACTGGCGCAAGAACAGCTGGATATCACCGGACGATGCCGGCAAGACACCGATTCCGGAGAAATACAGGACATCAGTCTCCGAGACGAAATGGGGGAAGATGCCCGTCTATGCGAACCTTAAGTTCCGTCCCGGAAGTGGTTCCCTCACGGCATTGGAGACCGGACTTATCGCATGTCTGCCGATGATGCGTGTGGAGGAGATGTATTTCGACTACTTTGAGGCCATCGCCCACACCGAAGGAGTCTCCGCCGCCGCGGCAAAACTTCAGGAATTCATGAACACATACCGCTACACAGACGGTTCATACACCTGCAATGCGGCGGACATGGATTCCTTCATCAGCGAACTGATGGTCCAGAGGAGGATAGAATTCTGGGGCGAAGGGATCAACTACTTCGACTACAAGCGTCTGGCACTGCCCGTCACCAGAAGTTACGACGGCACGAACTACGAGACCGAGTACCGGCTGAACTCAAACAAAGGCTACGTGGCTCCTTGGATGAACTACATGATTCCGGAGAGCGAGAAAGACCGCAACCAGGCAGTCATCATCTCTCCTAATCCGTCAGGAGCGATCACGGCGCAATAACATAACAACAGGAGGATTTGAATATGAAAAAAATCAATGAATATATCTGTCTGGCAGCGGCCGGCATGGCCGTTCTTATGGCCGGATCATCATGCGGCACGAAAGACAGCTACGAGAAAGGGCCGGAGACGTCACCGGGCTGCATCGCGGCGTATTTCCCTTCGTCCAACCAAACGAACTACACATTGACCCCTGAAGAATATTCAGCGTCAGACATATTGTCACTTAAAGTCGAGCGTGCCGTCTCCGATGCCGCCGCCTCGGTCCCGGTGATCGTGGTGAGCAAGGACGATGTTTTCGAGGTTCCTTCCACAGTGGAGTTCGCAGCCGGAGAATCCACGTCCACCCTTGACATCAAGATGAACGGAATGGAGCAACGGGTGAACTACACGTTCACGGTAAGGCTTGGCGATGAGTATGTGGATCACTATTCCGTGCATGATGGCTCGGACGTGTTCAAAGGAGACATCGTGATCGCAAGATGGGTCAAGGTTGTCAAGAACGCGAGATTCATGTACTCCGGGCAGAAGTTCCCTGACACTTACTCTGACATCTACAATCTCGATGGCTACAACAAGTTCTACATCGAGAACTTCCTCGGTTCCGGAGTCAATCTCGGTTTCTCTATCAAAAGCTATGACGAGGAGAATGAGAAGTTCATCGCTTTCAACCCATCTGACAGGGCGACTTGGAAGGGCACGTTCATTCCTCTGGATCATTGTATGGATGATCCGGACGGCGGGTCCTGGTGGTGGCTGATGAAGGATGTCGCCAATCAGGAATATGCCTCATGGACTCCAGACGGCTACGAGACAGGATTTCAGTACATCAATTTCTACAAGGATGAATCCACCACCGACTACGCCAGCATAGACATGAACGGCAGCACAGACAGCACGGCCGGATACCTCTGCTCATACGGTTATCTGACCGATGATTCGGAGACTGGCTACGTGTACGTCTACATGTATTGGAACAGCAACGACATTCCGTCTGAAGAATAAAACGACAAGAGACAATGAAAAAAGTATATATCCTGCTTGCGCTTCTGTGCGCCTGCATATTCACATCCTGCAAGGATGACGATCCTGTTCTGACTCCGCTTCAGACACCAAGCGGAGAAGTCTATCAGGCGACCGTCAGCTCGCTGACTTTCTATTGGGACAAGGTGCAGAACGCCACCCAGTACGGCTACGAACTGAAAGACTCCGACGGCAACGTTGTGGCCGGAGACGTGACCAACGGCACCACCGCCACATTCACGGGGCTTAAGGACAACTCCAGCTACACTCTTGACGTGTGGGCATATTCAGAGTACGGATCACAGTATGAGAAATCAAAGGTAGCGTCACTGACCGGCACTACCCCGGCAATCATTCAGCTGGCGACACCTTCACCTGCCGCCACTGTTGACGGAGCGGCCAAGATCGCATGGGAAGCCGTTCCGAACGCCACAAGCTACGCCTACACTTGCACTTCCGACAATGGGACATCCCTCTCCGGCACCACCGCAGAGACAAGTGTCACCCTCTACTCGCTGACTACGGGAATATATTCATTTTCCGTCAAGGCTGTGAGTGACCAGGAGGCCTTCAGTGATTCGGAAGAGGCGACTGTCTCTTTCGAGATCGAAAAGAAGGAGTCTTGGAGAGTGGATGGCACATTCGACGACGGAGCCGGCAACAAATGGCCTGTCACAATGATCGCATGGAACAATGGAACCTACACGTTGAAAAATTGGTACAACGTCGAAGGTTACGACCTTGAGTTCTCCGTCAACGACGACACCTCAATCAACATTCTCAACTGTTACGAAGCGTACCTGCCGAACATCTGGGTAGAAGCCGGCATCGAGGAAGACAACGGCTGGATACAACTCTACACTGCATCCACCAGCAGCGGATCATACTCAAGCTTCTCCGGATCGAGGGCAGACGGCGGTTCCGTCTGGTTCTACAGCTACAAGACCGAGAATTACGCTGAGTTCACTTGGAACGGCGGCGAAAGTCTCATCGACGGGATTGTCGGGACTTACGCCCAGAATGGAACCGGAACAGACTACACCGGCGTATACAGCGACAATGGGGCATTCAGTGCGACCAATGACGTGACCATCAGAAAAACCGGTGACAACACCATCGAGATGACCGGCTTCTTCTGCGATGGCACAACATTGACCGCCACTCTTGACGAGAGCGCCAGAACCTTGACCTTCGACATTAGTGTCTGGCTGACATATTACTACTTCTCAGCTGCCGGAAATGTCTCGGCACCGGTTGTCGCTACCATAGCTGACGACGGAACCATAACGTTCACAGGTTGGTCAGCCATGGCGGAATACTCTGGCGTTTACTATGACTATGTGGCCGACACGAGCACGACATTGACAAAGAAGTGATATTCTCCTTATGATACGCGCAGGCCCGGCACTTTCCGATGCCGGGCCTGATTATTATACATTCTCTATTCCCACTCGATGGTTGCGGGCGGTTTGGACGAGATGTCATAGACTACGCGGTTGACCCCTTTGACCTTGTTGATGATGTCATTGCTGACCTGTGCGAGGAAGTCATACGGGAAATGGAACCAGTCGGCTGTCATCGCGTCGGTGGAGACCACGGCGCGCAGGGCAACCGGATTCTCGTAGGTTCTCTCGTCTCCCATCACTCCCACGCTCTTGATAGGCAGAAGAATGACTCCGGCCTGCCAGATGGCGTCGTAAAGGTTCTTCGCCTCGATACGCGGATCAGAAGCGGAAGGGAAATGAAGCGATGTGCAATCATATTCCCGAAGCCCTTTTATGAATATGTCGTCGGCCTCGCGTAGAACATTCAGTTTCTCCTGAGTGATGTCACCGATGATCCTGATGGCAAGCGATGGTCCTGGGAAAGGATGCCGCCCGACCAGCTCCTCCTTGATGCCGAGTGCACGTCCGACTCTGCGGACCTCGTCCTTGAAAAGCATCCTGAGCGGCTCGACAATCTTCAGGTTCATCTTCTCCGGAAGACCTCCCACATTGTGGTGGGACTTGATCTTCGAGGCGATGCCCTCGATGCCGGCGGACTCGATAACGTCAGGGTAGATGGTTCCCTGGGCGAGCCAGCGGGCGTTCTCGATAGTGCGGGCGTACTTGTCGAAAGTCTCGACGAAAAGCCTTCCGATGATCTTTCTCTTGGCCTCTGGCTCGGCAACCCCGGCGAGAGCGGAGATGAACTCCTTTGAGGCGTCCGCGCCGATGACATTGAGATCCATGTCCTTGTACGAAGCCAGGACATCCTCATATTCATTCTTCCTGAGCAATCCGTTGTTCACGAATATGCAGGTGAGATTGTGGCCGATGGCCTTGTTCAGCAACACTCCGGCGACAGTCGAATCGACTCCACCGCTGAGTCCGAGGATGACCTTCTCATCCCCTATCTGTTCCCTGAGGCTGGCGACCGTCGTCTCGATGAACGAGTCCGGAGTCCAGTCCCCCTTGCAGCCACATATTCCTAAAGC
>CAKVBK010000050.1 GCA_934725285.1 uncultured Bacteroidales bacterium
CCGCAAAGAAGGCCGAGAACGCCTTCCGCATAGCATCTCTCACAACCACAGACCCTTGCATGGGCAATGACAAGGTGCTGAAGCAGATGAAGGACAAGAAGCTGGAAGCCCTCGGCGAGCCAAAGAAAGACGCCGTCCGTTTCAACGAGGCCTGTGATTCGCTCATCTACGGCGACCATCCTTGGTCCGTGGACATAGACTCTTCGGCGGTTGAGGGGGTCGACATGAGGCTTGTCGGGGAGATCTATCGCAGGGAGTTCAATCCTTCGCTCGGGATGACAGTCTTCATCGCCGGCGACCTCGATGAAGGCAAAGTCAAGGAATATGTCTGCAAGTACATCGCATCGATTCCGGACGGAGACAAGAGCGTGAGGAAGAGCGGCATAAAAGAGCGGGTCCCTTCATTCAAGGGAGTGAGCGAGTTCTCGATGACAGGCAAGAAAGAGATCAACCCTTACACTCTCGTGTCAAGGATATTCTCATCCAAGGTCAAGCCTGCGACAGAGAGCATAGCGGCGGTCGACTTTGTGGATTACATCCTGTCACAGCGTCTCCTCAACCAGATCAGAGAGAAACGTGGCGGAACTTACACTATCAGATTCAACTCAACTGTAAGCGTGCGCGAAAAAGGACGCAGCGAGTCTGAGATCACATTCAAGACCAGGCCGGATCTCTACAGAGCGCTTGTAGGAGATCTCGATGACATCATCGCCGGATTCAATGCATGCGGTCCTACCGAAAAAGAGCTTGAAGAGGCACGGACATGGCTGATAAAGAACAATTTGGAGTCGAAGGCCAAGCGTTCCGAATCAATGTCGCACAGAAACTCTCAGGTTATGAACTACATCAGGAACGGCATAGATCCAAACACGGATTGGGAAGCCGCCTACAAGAAAGTCTCAGCCGAGGATGTACGCAAGGCGGCCGGAAAGCTTACCGGCAGAAACGCCCTGACTGTCATTTATACCGAAGAATAGACTTCCGATGAGAACATTAAGAATTATGATGATGGCTGTGGCATTGGCATTCAGTGTCACAGCCTTCGCTGATGAAGGGATGTGGATGATCCAGGACATCAACGAGGCGTTGGAGAAGAACATGAGGGCGCGCGGGCTCAGGCTTGCGGCCAACGAGATCTACAACGATGAGGCGCCGGGAACCGCTGTGGCTGACGCTGTCGTGTCAATAGGATTCTACTGCACCGGAAGCGTGATCTCCAACCAAGGTCTGATCATCACGAACCACCACTGCGCGTACTCTAACATCGCGAAACTCAGCTCTCCTGAACACAATTATCTTGAAGAAGGGTTCTGGGCGATGACAAGTGAGCAGGAGATTCCGATCGAAGGAGAGAAAGTATTCTTCCTGAAAAGGGTCTTTGACGTCACTGAAGAAGTGAAAGGCCTGTCAAAAGAACTTCGGGCTTCCGGGAAGCCATTCGGAATGAGAAAGATAAGCGCCATAATGGAGGAGCGTTACAGCAAGGCCACCGGACTGGAATGCATCCTGAGCAGCATGTGGGCAGGCGAAAAGTACTACCTGTCCGTCTACAAGGTTTACACAGACCTCAGGCTCGTCGCCGCTCCACCACAGAGCATCGGCTACTTCGGCGGTAGCCAGGACAACTGGACATGGCCTCGCCACAATTGTGATTTCACGATCTACAGGATCTACGAAGACGGGAAACCTGTGACAAGGGAAAAAAGCCTTCACGTCTCTCTCGAAGGGTACTATCCAGGAGCGTTCACAATGGTCATAGGCTATCCGGGAAGAACGAACAGATATTCATCCTCCGCCGAGATCAATTACCAGGAAAAGGTCAGCCTTCCTGTGTCCAACGCCATCAGGGGTGGACAGATGAGTATCCTCCGCAAGTGGATGGACGCCGACCCGCAGGTCAGGATGAAATATTCAGATTGGTTTTTCTCGCTGAGCAATGTGCAGGAAAACAATGAAGGGATGGTAAAATGCTTCAAGAGGTTCTGGGTCAAGGACGAGAAGGTCGCGCAGGAGCGTGAGATGCAGCGATGGATCAACGCCGCTGCAAACCGTAGAGCGATGTGGGAGGATTTGATTCCGGATCTAAAGGAAGCGTATTCACAGACAGAAAGCATCGAGAGGGACAAGGTCTATTTCCGTGAGACGATATTCCGTGGAACATACATCTGCCGCTACATCCTCCGCGCAGGGAACGCCTCCACCGTGGAAAAAGCGAAGGAAGCATTGAGGGATGGAGCCGCCGCCACAGACGCCAGGGTGGAAAAGGAACTTCTTGAATATGCCTGCAGGGAATATTTCGACAATCTGGAGTCTTACTACTTCGGCAAGTACCAGAACAAGATGCTGGACCGTTTCGGGAATGACTACAAGGCAATGGCTGAATATCTTTGGAGCAAGAGCGTTGTATCTTCCGCAAAAAGGATCGAAGACATCCAGTCAATCGACGAGATAAAGAAGGATCCGCTCAGGCTGTTCCTGACAGACACCCCGATAATGACCTTCAACAACAGGAATGGCCAGGCGAAGAAAATGCAGAATGTGGCCAATCTTGAGAAAGAGTACAAGAAAGCTCTCTATTGGATGAGACTCCATAAAGACATCGATCAGTACCCTGACGCAAACTCCACAATGAGAATTACTTACGGAACAGTGGGTAGCCTCCAGCCGAATGACGGGATAATTTATGACTGGTACACCACTCCTAAGGGAATCCTTCAGAAATACAATCCGGAGGACCACGACTACATCCTCACAGAAAGGCAGAAAAAACTTCTGGAAAAAGGACGTTGGGGACGTTGGGGCGTAAGGATAGACGGAAAACGCACGATGATCGTGGACTTCATGACAGACAACGACATCACCGGAGGCAATTCAGGCAGCCCCGTGCTGAACGCGAAAGGCGAACTCATCGGGTTGGCCTTTGACGGAAATCTCGAATCACTCGCCAGTGACGCGTCCTACACAGAGGGCTACAACAAATGCATCAACACTGACATCCGCTATGTGATGTGGGTCCTTGACAAATACGCCGGACTCAGGCGCATTGTCAAAGAGATCAATTTCAGTGAATAAAAAAGAGGGTGCCTCTCTAAGAGACACCCTCTTTTTTTATTCGCGATTAACCTTATTTCTTGTCGTTCAGGACTATCTGTCCTCCAACCACATCGACCTCGATCACAGAATCCTTGTGGACCGTCCCGGCCAGTATCGCCTTCGCAAGCTGATTGACAAGCTCACGCTGCATCAACCTCTTGATAGGACGGGCACCGTACGCAGGATCGTAACCGCCTGTGACCATGTGATCCTCGAAAGCCTTCGTGAACTCGATGGTGACCCCTTCCTCTGAAAGCTTGCCCTGAAGCTGTCTCATCTGGATGTGAAGAATCTCACGTATGTCGTTCTGGGTGAGCGGATCAAACATGATGATCTCATCGATTCTGTTCAGGAACTCCGGTCTGACAGTGGCCTTGAGCACGTCCATGACCTTCTCCTTGCACTCGTCCAAAAGCTCTCGTCTGGTGGCGATCGCCCTCATCTCCTCGGCAGGATCGGAGCCTGGCTTGCCAACGGCGGGAAGCCTGTCCATATAGCCCTGAATGATGTCAGACCCGACATTGGAGGTCATGATCAAGATGGTGTTCTTGAAGTCAACCGTACGTCCTTTATTGTCGGTCAGACGGCCATCATCCAAAACCTGCAGAAGCACATTGAACACATCCGGGTGGGCTTTCTCGATCTCATCCAAAAGGATGACAGAGTAAGGTTTGCGCCTTACGGCCTCGGTAAGCTGGCCACCTTCATCGTAGCCGACGTATCCCGGAGGCGCGCCGACAAGACGGCTGACCGTGTGCCTCTCCTGATACTCACTCATATCAATCCTTGTGATCATGTTCTCATCGTTGAACAGGAACTCGGCAAGAGCCTTCGCCAACTCTGTCTTACCAACACCGGTCGTACCCATGAAGAGGAATGATCCGATAGGTTTCTTCTCATTTGACAGTCCGGCCCTGCTGCGGCGCACCGCGTCAGCAACGGCCTGGATGGCCTGATCCTGGCCCACAACTCTCTTGTGCAGCTCACTTTCGATCCTCAGAAGTTTCTCCTTCTCGCTTTCAAGCATCTTCTGCACTGGGATACCGGTCCACTTGGCCACAACCTCAGCGATGTCCTGAGGGGTCACAGCCTCGGTGACAATCGGATCCTTGATTTCCGCCTGTTTTTTGGTCAGCCCGTCAATCTTCTTCTGCGCCTCGGCGATCTTGCCGTAGCGAAGTTCAGCGACTTTGCCGTAGTCTCCGGCCCTCTCAGCTGCCTGAGACTGAATCTTGTAATCCTCAATCTCCTGACGAGCCTCCTGAAGCCCGGACAGAATGCTCTTCTCATCATTCCATCTCTTCATCAAAGCCTCTTTCTCGGCCATCTTTTCACTGAGTTCCTTCTGAATCTTCTCGGATTTCAAAGACGTTCCCTCACGTTTGATGGCCTCCTTCTCGATCTCAAGCTGACGTATGTCGCTGTTGAGCTCGGCGATCGGCTCTGGAACGGAGTTCATCTCCAGACGAAGCTTAGAGGCAGCCTCGTCCACAAGGTCGATGGCCTTGTCCGGCAGGAACCTGTTTGTGATGTACCTGTGCGACAGATTAACGGCGGCGATCAACGCGTCATCCTCAATCTTTACACGGTGATGGTTCTCATATTTTTCCTTAAGACCTCTCAAGATGGCGATAGACTCGGCCGGTGAAGGCTCATCGACCAGAACCATCTGGAAACGTCTTTCAAGAGCCTTGTCCGCCTCAAAGTACTTCTGGTACTCGTCAAGAGTGGTAGAACCGATTGTCCTCAACTCGCCCCTCGCAAGCGCAGGCTTCAGGATGTTGGAGGCGTCCATCGCTCCGGAAGAACGTCCGGCGCCGACAAGGGTGTGAATCTCATCGATGAACAGGATGATCTCTCCGGCGCTGTCAACGACTTCCTTGACAACACCTTTCAAACGTTCCTCGAACTCTCCCTGATATTTAGCACCGGCGATCAGGGCACCCATGTCCAATGAATATACCTGTTTGCTTTTCAGGTTCTCCGGAACATCCCCGTCAACGATCTTCTCGGCGATCCCTTCAGAAATCGCTGTCTTGCCGACACCAGGCTCACCTACAAGGATAGGGTTGTTCTTCGTTCTTCTGCTCAGAATCTGCAGGACCCTTCGGATCTCCTCATCCCTGCCGATGACAGGATCGAGTTTGCCTTTTGCCGCTTGTTCGTTCAGATTGATGGCGTACTTAGGCAAGAATTCCAAAGATTTGTTGTTAGTATTGTTTTCCATAATTTGTCTCTCCTTTCTCAGTCTCCGGACACTTCCGCTCGCGGCCCGCGCCGGTTCACGTGGCGGCACTCAAAAAGCCGTCCGGTCCGAAGACCAAACGGCTTAAAGTCAAATTATGTTCCACAGCCCGGAGGCTGACAAAATGTCAGTTAGTTGGCGCTTGAATCCGCGGAAGAAGCCGCCTTGGCCGGGTCGGCCTGCTGTACAGGAGCGGACGGGAATTCAGGCTGAGAGGTTGTGTTCTCCAGTTTCTCAGTCACGTCAACACCGGAAACTGAGGTTCTGATCGTGAATGATGTGATGATGGACACAACGAGAATGAAAGTGACAAGACCCCAAGACACCTTCTCAAGGATGTCAGCGGTCTGTCTTACGCCAAGAGTCTGGTTGGCTGAAGTAAAGTTACTGGCCATTCCCTGTCCCTTGCCGTTCTGAAGCAGCACGACGATGATCAAAAGAATCGCCGCGATGACAATAAAAACTGTGAGGAATGTAAACATATTCTTTAATTTTAATTTTCTTGTCGCAATTTTTCAATAAGGGATGCAAAGTAAGCACTTTTTTCCGGATATCGCAAGATAAGTCGGGAATAAATCTTCTTTGCCTCAGCAAAATAGCCTTGATCCGCATAGATGGCGGCCAACGTCTCGGTGCAGAATCCGAACTCAGGATCCTCCCAACTATGCTCATCCGGCTCATCATAGTGCTCAGACTTGAAGCGTGAGAAAACGTTGTCCTCATCCTTCTTCACGGCGGCATACTGCTCCGCAGAGAAAAAATCTCCACCGGGCACACGCACCGCGCGGTGATATTCAATTTTTTGCGGCAAGGAATATTCCGGTTGCTCAACTGACACCTCGGCAGGCTTGATATATTCCTTTATCAGACGCTCCACATCCTTGTCGGAATAGTCTTCCCTACTGGCGGAGCGCATGATATCAGAGATCAAGGTCCGGGAAACCACATACATGGCGGCATCTGAATATTGTGCCTTGCCCCACTCACCACCGCCGACCTTGGACATTCTCTTGCACAGCTCTTTACGTGCAGCCCCGAACCACGGGTAAAGATTTATCACTCCTGTCAGTTCGTCCATCGTCAACGACCCGAGACTCATTTTTTCAGCCTTCATAACGCTACCACTGAGCCACACTGGCGTTAAACATATCCTCCACAAGTTTATCGACTATTTCCTGACACAAAGTCGATTCCACAGCGTCCAAAGAGTTGGTGGAGTCATAGTCAGAATATGCAGAGAAACTTTTTTCGAAATCATCCTCAGGATATTTCCTGTTGGTGAATTTCAATTTGACGGTGACAGTCAAACGGTTCTGAGCCGCGACTTCGTTGGCCGTGACGGCGGCCGCCCTGACCTCATAACCGGTCACCTCACCCTGCAGCTCAAGGTCTCCGTCCATATCCACCTGCTCAAGCTTTGTCAGTTTCCTGAACTTGTCCTTCATTGCCTCGGTCAGGTCGTTGCTCAGATTAGGATTAACCTTAAGAGCCTTGTATTCAAAATAATGTATGGTCACGGTCTTGACATCAGCCTGGATGGATGTGCCGGAAAACGAATACCTCACAACCGAGCAACCGACCAAAGCGAAGGTCAACATCAAAGAAAGGACTATCAGGATCTTTTTCATATTCATAAATCTCTGTTTCCGCAGGTCAACGCCCGCGTCTCTTGTTAAACACCGCCTTCGCCTTTGTCCGGCTTGGCGTCGATATGGTACTTGTCAAGCCAACGGTAAAGGGTTCTTTCCGAGGTTCCGAGCTCCTGCGCGGCCAGTTTTCGGTTTCCTCCGTGCTTTTCAAGAGCCTTCTCGACCATCTGAAGCTTGGTGTCCTTCAACGACAGTCCACGCTCGTGCGGCGATTCAGCCTTGATGTCCACCACCTTTCCAATATCACCGCTTGTCACGGGCGCGCCAATCCCCTGCCATTCAGCCTCTTCCGGTTCCGGAGCAGACCTCAGCGCAGGCCTTGCCGGAGATTCCTTGCCCGGAGCCGCATCAAGCCTGGCCTTTAGACTGTCCACCTCTTGTTTAAGGTCAAAGATCGCCTTTATGATCATCTGCTTGTCGGAATCCGGAATCTGCCCCCCGACAGGACCCGCCGCCATGGCCGGAAGGAGATTGGCCTCCTCTTTCGGCATGTATCTTGACAATGCCTCAGCGTCAACCACACACCTTTCCGAAACCCGCGTCAGCTTCTCGGATTCCAAAGCCGTGACAGTCTCCGCAATGTTCTTAAGCTGACGGATGTTTCCAGGCCAACGGTAGTTTATCAGCAGATCAATGGCATCGTTGGTCAGCGACACCTTCCCCATACCGTACTTTTCCGAGAAATCCGATGTGAATTTTCTGAACAGCAGGTAAATATCTTCCTTGCGCTCACGAAGAGCCGGCATCTTTATCTGGACGGCGTCGAGTCTATAATAAAGATCTTCACGGAACTTGCCCTTGCCCACAGCGTAGAGCAGGTTCACGTTTGTCGCGGCGACGACCCTCACATCGGTCTTCTGGACCTTTGAAGATCCGACCTTTATGAACTCCCCGCTCTGAAGCACTCTGAGGAGCTTCGCCTGCGAGGCCAAAGGCAGCTCGCCGATTTCATCGAGGAACAGAGTCCCCCCGTCAGCCTCCTCGAAATAACCCTTTCGAGTCTCTATCGCACCCGTGAAGGAACCTTTCTCATGACCGAAAAGTTCAGAATCCACCGTACCTTCAGGAATTGCCCCGCAGTTTACGGCAAAGTATTTGCTAGTCTTGCGAAGGCTGTTCTGGTGAATGATCTTTGGAATATTCTCTTTGCCGACACCACTTTCACCGGTGACGAGGACAGTCAGGTCGGTAGGGGCCACGGCGACAGCCGTTTCCAAAGCCCTGTTGAGAGCGGCATCATTTCCGATGATGTCGTATTTGTTTTTAAGTCTTTGCAGTTCTTGTGAATCCATAGTATTTGCTCACAGTTTGGCAAAGTTAACAAAATAATAATTATCTTTGTATATTTGTTAGTAGCATTGAAATGCAATCTTTAATCATCAGTAATATGAAAAAGACACTCAAATTTTTCGCCGCCGCCGTCATCGGAATGGCAGCGGTTGCCTGCTCTTCAGCCGAGAAAATGGCTGAACTCGCTGACAATGTGGTCGTAAAATGCGACCCTGCGGTTTTGGAGTGTGTCGCTGGCAACATCGACGCGACTGTCACAGTGACCTATCCAGACAAGTACTTCCACCCGAAAGCCATTCTTGAGGTCACCCCTGTGCTCGTTTACGATGGCGGTGAGGCCAAGATGACTCCGTTCATGTATCAGGGCGAAAAGGTCAAGGACAACTATAAGGTTGTTGCCAAAGCCGGTGGTACCGTCACAGAAAAGGTTCACTTCAATTATGTCGAAGGAATGGAGCAGTCTCATCTTGAGCTCCGCGGCATAGTGAAGTACAAGGCCAAATCCTACAAGCTCCCTGTCAAGAAGGTGGCCGACGGTGTAAACACAACCTACATGCTCGTGAAGGGTGCCGGTCTGGTCCCTTACAAGGCTGACGGCTATCAGGCTGTCCTCCAGCAGACCGCCGAGGGACAGATCCTCTACAACATCAATTCCGCGGACGTTCAGTCCAAGCAGCTCAAAGGTCAGTCCATCAAGGATTTCCAGAGCGCGCTTGAGGAGATCAAGGCCAATGAGAGAAAAACTCTCGTAGGAACAGAGGTTGTAGCCTACGCTTCACCTGACGGTGGCGAGAAGCTCAACAACACCCTTTCAGAAAAGCGTTCTAAGTCCGCTGACAAGGCTTGGGACAAAGTTATGAAAGGCAAGGATGTCGCCGATCCCGAGGTGAAGAGCATCGGTCAGGACTGGGAAGGCTTCCAAGAGCTTGTGCAGAATTCCGACATCGAGGACAAGGACCTCATTCTCCGAGTCCTTTCTATGTACAGCGACCCTGCCGTCCGTGAGAGCGAGATCAAGAATATGTCTTCTGTTTACACCGAACTGAAGAGCGGTGTTCTCCCGGAGCTTCGCCGCGCAAGGTTCATCGCCAATGTCGAGTTCAAGAACTACACAGCCGACGAGCTCGCCGAACTGGTCGAGAGCAACATTGACATTCTTGACGAGCCAGCCCTCCTTCACGCAGCCGCCCTCAACAAGGATCTTGACGGAAAGGTCAAGCTTTACAACAAGGCCATCAGCAAGTATGACAGCGACAAGGCCAGATTCAATCTCGCTGTCGCCTATCTCAACGCAGGCGACGTGAAGAAGGCCGAGAAAGCTTTCGCCGATGTTCAGACAAAGGACGCTGACCTCACCAACGCTCTCGGTGTGATCGCACTCCGCAAGGGCGACTATGAGACCGCCGCCAAGAACTTCAAGAAGGCCGGCACTGATGCCGCGAAGGCCAACCAGGGTGTTGTAGACATTCTCACCGGTGACTACGAGAAGGCCGTTCAGGATCTTCAGGGCGTGAAGGGCTGCTGCCACAACACAGTTCTGGCTTACATCCTTACCAACCAGCTCGACAAGGCTTCCAAGGCAGCTCATTGCAAGGATGCCAAGGTTGACTACCTCAGGGCCATCATCGCGGCCCGTCAAGGCAACTTCGATCAGGTTAAGGCAAACCTTGACTCCGTAGCGAAGAAAGACAAGGCTCTTGCAGAGAAAGCCACAAAGGACATCGAGTTCGCTGAATACTACAAGTAATCACGAGTTCAATGAATATGAAGAAGCCCGGCGGATAAATCCACCGGGCTTCTTTTTTATGTCAGCCGACACGCTGCCGAATCATGCTCCGATTCCTTCTCATTTGACAAGCTTCACTCCTTTCGGAAGATTGATCTGAGACTTGACTGATCCGTCAGCCGCTTTCCTGTGAGAGACGGATATCGGTCCGTAAGGAGTGGGATAGGACCCCTCGGCCCACTCCAAAGATCCGAGATGCGGCTTGACCCTGACTTTTCTGAAGCCTGGCGCGGCCGGCTCGATGCCCAGCACGTGGGAACTCAGCCAGACGGTAGGTCCGGAGGCCCAGCCATGGCAGAAGCTGTGGCGAAGACCGACATAACAATAGGCTCCACCATCTGCGTGAATGTCGTACTTACCTTCAGGCACGATCTCGTCTATCCTCCCTGACACGGCGGCTTTGGAGTAGTCGAAATCCTCCCAGAACGTTGTCGCGCCAAGATCGAGCATCGCTCCCCAATAGTCCGACATCATCCTCATCGCCTCGTCATAATCTCCACTCTTGGCCAAAGCCTCAAGCATATAATAACCCATAAACGATGAGAACCCGTTGGCGCCACCGGCCAAAATGACATCACGCGCCTCCTCTGCGTCAGCCATGTCTTCAAGGTAAAGCAGTGCCGCGGACTGTTTGCTGGATGTGATTTCCGGGCGATGTCCGCGCAGTTTAAGAGCCGAGGACATGCACTCTTCACGCAGCTTGGCGTCCCCAAGCCATCCGGCCATATCAGCGCCGGCCTCCATAGCCCTCACAGAAAGAGCCTGAAGTCCGGCATGGATGGCATCCGGCTTCTCTGAGGTAGGCCAATCGATGAAGCGTCCGTCCTTGAAGCTTTCCTTAGATCCGTCAAAGTTGGCCATCACCGTATGCAGGAGTTCAGTCAAGTACTGACGCTGCTCCCTCAAGTACTCAAGGTCACCGTAATACTCATAAAGATGGTGCTGGATGATTATCCACCAAAGGGAATATGAGCATATTCCGTTCATCCAAGCCGTCGGCGGAGTGCTGTTCCGAACATAATCCAAGCTCTTCCGGACGACTTCATGATCACCGAAGACAGTGTTCACGGCCATCACCTCCGGATGCAAGTCCCCTATCCACACAAGACGGTCCCTCTTGATTCCGTCCCAAAGATAGTCCTGCATATTCAGATGAACCGTGTACGCTCCTGTCTGCCAGATTTGGTTCAGCCTCTCGTCGCTGCATTTGAATCGCCCGATGTACGGGATGTCACGATAGCGGGAGACAGCCCTGACAGTGACCAGTAACGCCTCCGTGTCCTCTCCAAGCAGATCCAGACGTACGAAACGGAAGCCCGTGTTGCCATATTCCGCAGACCCGAGCCAAGGCACAGAGATGTCGAAGTCTCTGACTGAATGCTCGTTGGTCGCTGTCGTTCCGGGTTCGTCGACGCTGCTGAGCGCCTCACTCACAGACTCCCCGAAACAGACGCGGAAGCGAGCGGCGGCCTTGTCGCCCGACATTGCCCTTACAATCTGGATGCCCCCATGAATCTCCTTACCGAAATCAAGCAAAACGGAGCTCTTGCAATCCTTCCCGTTTTTGAATATGCAGACGTTAGGCTCATTTGTTGAGACCTGTCCGCAATACGGTCTCAGAAGGTTCTCCGTTCCGGCCACACCGCCTCGGGAAAGCATAATCCGTGTCGGAGTGATGTACTCGCTCACAAACTCTGCGTCCTGCCGCTGAACATACTTCACTTTCTGAACTTTTGCTTCCTGCCCGGAAGCCAAGGCCGCCGCACCCAGCAGCGCGCCAAGTATGAATATCTTCTTAAACATATTCACAAACATAATGAAAAATCCCGACAGAGCAATTCGGGACTTGGGCGCAAATTTGGACTATATCAAAAAAAGAGACCCGACAGATCCGCCAGGTCTCTTTTGTGCGGTAGGTGAGAGTCGAACTCACACGGGCTTGCGCCCACTACCCCCTCAAAGTAGCGTGTATACCATTTCACCACTACCGCAAGTATGTCTCCCTTTGTTTTGGGATTGCAAAGATAAAGAATATTCCCGAAATACCAAAAAATTTCGTGAATAAATTTATATTTCGTAACTTTGTCCGTCTCCACGAGTTGGAGATCTTAGGTTAAACATTATTAATTTATTAAAACAGATTCACAATGGCTGTTAAAATCAGACTTCAGCGCCACGGTAAGAAGAATTTCGCATTCTTCCACATTGTTGTGGCTGATTCCCGCGCACCTCGCGACGGACGTTTCATCGAGCAACTCGGCTCTTACAACCCTAACACCAACCCTGCCACCATCATCCTTGATGGCGAGAAGGCTCTCAAATGGCTCAATGTCGGCGCCCAGCCTACACT
>CAKVBK010000051.1 GCA_934725285.1 uncultured Bacteroidales bacterium
TCGTCCGGAAAAAGATATTCAGAAATAGCGAGTACCGCGGGATGGTTCGCGACCTTGTTCAAAGCCTCGACCGCCTCTGCATCATTATAAGGGCAGATGCTTTCAAATTCAGATGAATCAGCCATAATAAATCATCATTTGTAATCTATGCAAATGTAAGCAATTTACTCAACATTCGCAAAGAGTAGCAATCATCAATCCACAAAGGACTTAGGAATCACGTCGGAAAAGAAGCGAACTGTCACCGTAACTCAGGAACCTGAAGCCGTGCCCAAGGGCGTAGTCGTAGATGGTCTTCCAATCGCCACCGACAAAAGCGGAAATCAGCAGAATCAGAGTGCTTTCCGGCTGGTGGAAATTGGTTATCAAAAGATCGACAAGCCTGAAACGGAAGCCGGGCACAATGATGATCCTTGTACCTGCCTTGAGTTCTTTCAGACCGTTCCTTTCCAAATATGTGATAATCGCATCCAAGGACTCTTCCAACGAATATGAATATTCACGCTCGTACGGAGCCCACTGGCCTACATCCTCAGGTTTGCCCTTCTCGATGCAACTCACACCTACATAGTACAAAGACTCCAAAGTACGGACGGAAGTCGTCCCCACAGCGATCAGCCTGCCCTTATTGGCACGTATACGTTTGAGAAGATCAAGTGTTATAACAAAGGGCTCTCGATGCATAGGGTGATCAGCCACATCCGAACTCTTGACCGGAAGAAAAGTGCCCGCGCCCACGTGAAGGCAGACATTCTCACAATCAATACCCTTGGCGGCAATGCCATCCAGAACGGCATGTGTGAAATGAAGTCCGGCTGTCGGAGCAGCGACGGATCCGCGAATATGGGCGTACAGAGTCTGGTAACGCTCGGTGTCGATCGATTCAGTCTCCCTGTTCAGGTATGGAGGGATCGGTACGGTGCCGCACAACTCCAGAACACGGGAGAAAGGATTGCCGTCCTGCCATGAGAACTCCACGATTCCGGTCTCACCGTCACGTTCCACAAGGGTGGCTTTTAATCCCATAGTGGTGATCTGCCCGTTGTTGTCAGGGTTGTACAAGGAAAGAATATCGTTCTTCCAACGTTTTGCATTCCCTATAACGCATTTCCAGCTGCAACGTTCCGTGGCGGCGAAAGCGGTGTTATATTCCGGTGGATTGACAGGCTCAAGGCAGAATATCTCGATGTGCGCGCCGGTTTCACGCTGAAAATGAAGCCTGGCGGGCACAACCTTGGTGTCATTGAATATCATAAGGGAGCCAGAAGGCAGGAGTGATGGAATATCCTTGAATATAAACTCGCTGACATTGCCATTCTCATATCGAAGAAGCTTTGAGGCATCCCTTTCCGCAAGCGGATATTTTGCGATCCGCTCGTCTGGCAGTAGGTAGTTATAGTCCTCAATTTTTATCGATGGTATCATCGCGTTGAGATTTTAAAATTTCGCACAAAGTTAAACTAAGTATAAGAAATATCAAATTCTCGAAGAAGCTGTGCTTCTAAACATTTTAATATATCAGACTATTTTACACCCGTCAAAACATTGATTACATTTGTAAAATCATCAATATATGACGAAACAAATTACTTTTGTAATATAAGATATGATTATCCTATTGTAATATGTACTGTAAATTATTTAATATCAAGATATTTACAAGTATTTAATGAATTTAAACTATAGGTAATTCACATGAATTTCGGGTGTCACTCCCCGTTTACACTTCTCGCTTACAGATTTGTAGATAAAACTATGGTATTACTCAAGTAGATACATTGTGTTATAGAAACTATATTTTAATCCTGTTAGATACATGTTGTGGTGTCATTCACTTTTGTAACATAGATTTTTCGATTGCATTTCACAACTTATTGTGTTATTTTTGTAAACAAATCACATTTGTAATGAACAGCAGATTGCAACGTTTTTTGGATGCCGAGAACATAACACAGTCACAGCTTGCCGAGACTTTGGGGGTGGCAAAGGCCAGCATCTCACATATTCTTGCCGGCAGGAACAAGCCGGGGTTCGATTTCATACAAAGTATGGCTCAAAACTATCCAGACCTGAATCTGGATTGGCTGATTGCCGGAAAAGGCAAAATGTACAAGAGTCAGAGCGTCTCTCAGTCTGCACAACCCTCTGAGAAACCGATATTGACCGCCCATTGTACGGACAGCGGTCAATTATTCGATCCTCAAGAACCGGATTTATTTCAGGAGGAGCCCAAAAACATTGAGAATAAGGCACAAACATGGCAAGTCTCCAATGCCGAATCCAAACAGGAAACACCAAGGATCACAAAAATCCTGGTTTTCTACGACAATGGGACATTCAAAGAGATCGACTGACATAAATCCTTTCATCAGAGAATCCGACAAAGATTTGGTTGTTTTTCGATGATAGATTTCTTTATTTGTCTAAATTTGCGTCAGAAAACTCAATGATGTATGTACAGACAGCTCCTCAGGCCAATCTTGTTCAGATTTCCACCGGAAACGGCCCACAACCTCACATTCAAGGTACTTGGACTTCTAAGGCGGATTCCTTTCGCCGGAAAGCTGATGAAGCTTGTTTACAGCCATAACACCACGTCTCTGTCAAGAAATGTGTTCGGCATCAATTTTCCCTCTCCTGTCGGTCTTGCCGCAGGTCTGGACAAGAATGGAGAGTTTTACAATGAACTTTCTTGGTTTGGATTCTCTTTCATCGAGATCGGTTCTCTGACCCCCGAGGCTCAGCCGGGCAACCCTAAGCCACGCCTGTTCAGACTCCCCCAGGACAAAGCGATCATCAACAGGATGGGGATCAACAACAAAGGGGTCCAGAACGCCATACGGCATATTCAAAAAGATGCGCCGAAGATTATCTTGTCAGCCAGCATCGCCAAAAACAGCACAAGCGCTTCGGAAGAGGACACAATAGCAGATTATAAGAAGGCATTTTCCTATTTGTACGACTTTGTAGACATGTTCACCATCAATGTCTCATGTCCCAATGTGCATGGCCTTCAGAATCTTCAGGATGTGTCATATCTGTCGGACATTCTCGACCCTTTGCTGGATTTAAGAATATGCTATGACGTTTACAGGCCGATCTTGGTCAAGGTCTCCCCTGACATTCCTTCCGAGGAACTGGATGAGATACTGAAATATTGCATGCAGTCAGGAATTGACGGAATCGTGGCCGGAAACACCACAAGATCCCGCGATGGACTAAGTACAGACAAGGACAGAATAGATAAAATAGGAAACGGTGGCCTTTCCGGAGCGCCGTTGTATGAAAAGAGCCTCGCGATGGTCAAACATATTCATCAGTTCACGTCAGGAAGGCTGCCAGTGGTCGGAGTCGGTGGTATAATGTCACCGGAACAGGCAAAGGAAATGCTGGATGCCGGAGCGAGTCTGATCGAGATCTACACCGGCTTCATCTACGAGGGGCCGTCAATCGTGAAAAAAATAAACAAATACCTTGATAGTCAGACAAAATAGAACTTTGAATATGGCTAACGCATCGATCTGCACTATCGGCGACGAGATTCTGATCGGCCAGATAGTTGACACCAATTCCTCGCACATTTCCGCTGCGCTTGAGGAGATTGGTGTGAAAGTCACAAGAATGGTTTCCTTTGGGGATGACCACGAGGAAATCGTCAACAATCTGATAAATGAACTTACCCACAATGAGATAGTCATTACCACCGGAGGTCTTGGTCCAACCAAGGATGACATCACGAAAGCGGCTCTGGCAGAGATTTCCGGAAGCAAAGGCTACGTGATGAATGACGGACAGCTCCGAATGGTCCACGAGATCCTTCATGCGAGAGGGCTTGACATCCTGGACATAAACAAGGCCCAGGCTCTTGTGCCAGACACGTGCGAAGTGATAGTCAATCACCTTGGCACGGCTCCAATCATGGTCTTCAGATTTCCGGCGGAAAGGTTTGGGCATGAGGCGACTCTCTACGCCTTGCCAGGCGTTCCATTCGAGGCCACTGGAGCTATTCCAGACGTGATCAAGGACGTAAAAGAGCACAACACTCTCACTGACATATTCCATAAGTGCGTGATGGTCTTCGGTTTGGCGGAATCCGCCCTTTCCAAGGAAATTGAGTCTTGGGAGGATAGTCTGCCGGATGACATGCACCTTGCCTACCTGCCAAATCCTCTGACTGGAGTCCGTCTGAGACTTTCCATTTATGGTGGAGACAGAGCGGAAGAGGAAAGGCGGATTGATGAGCGATTCGCAAGTCTCAGGCTGATTTTGGGAGACAAGGTATATTCATGCAAGGATGACACGTTGGAGAATGCGATCGGGGCGTTGTTCCGCGGCACTGGAATGACCCTCAGCGCCGCGGAGTCTTGCACCGGCGGAAAGATTTCATCTTTGATCACCTCTGTTCCTGGTTCTTCAGAGTATTACCTTGGCTCTGTCACCTCATATGCAATCCCGGTCAAGGAGAAAGTCCTTGGAGTACATGAGACGACAATCAATGAATATGGAGTCGTAAGTTCTGAAGTGGCGGCCGCGATGGCTGAAGGAGTCAGAAAATTGACCGGAAGCACGTATGCAGTCTCTACCACAGGACTGGCTGGTCCCGGAGGTGATGAACACAACCCTGTAGGAACTGTTTGGATTGGAGTGGCTGGCCCGAACGGAACGAAAACCGTCAGAAAAGTCTACAAAAACGACAGAAAAAGGAATATCGAGAGATTCGCCGCGGCTGCGCTTGATGAACTTAGATTATTTATCATTAGGGACAACAACTAATTGGCAATCAAGAGTGATAACAAAATTGTTTGATGTAAAAACATTTTTGTTATCACTATAATTTTGGCTATTTGGCGGCCATAGAGACAACCTCGTTGAACACGCGGAGGAAATTCTTGCCGGCTACCTTTTCAATTTGATCATCAGAATAGCCGCGACGAGACATCTCGTCAAAGATCACTCCAATTTTCGAGATATTCTCAAGTCCGCATGGTGTCACCTCGATGCCATCGAAATCGGTGCCGATGCCGACACTGTCCATGCCAGCCACATGCACGGCATGATCGATGTGGTCCACGACATCTTTATATGAAGGCCTTGGCAGGGCCTCAAGCTCATCCTGCACTGCGTTCCAGGCGGCGGCTTTCGCCGGATTCAACGGATCGTTTATCCAATCCTGTTCCGTCCAGCTCTTTGACTCAAGGCCAGAATCAGCCAGAGTCTTCGCGAATGCATCCGAAAGAAATACCGGATAGAAATTGATTTGGATAACACCGCCATTGTCCGCGAGGGCTCGCAGCATCTCGTCGGACATATTCCTTTTATGGTGTGCAAGAGCACGGCAGCAGGAATGCGTGGATACGATTGGTGCACGTGAATATTCAAGGACATCGTAGAAAGTTTCATCCGACGCGTGAGCGACATCGATGATCATTCCGAGACGATTCATTTCAGCGACCACTTCCCTGCCGAACGGGCTCAATCCGTGCCAACGTTTTCCTTGAGCCGCTGAATCCGCTATCGCATTGTCTCCATTGTGTGTCAATGTAATATACCTGACACCAAGTCTATGAAAAACCCTGAGCAAAGGAAGTGAACTTTGGATCGGAGCTCCGTTTTCCATACCTATGAATATGGAAATCAGCCCTTTGTCTTTATTCCTAAAGGCATCATCGGGAGTGAAGGCAAGCGATGCCGCGTCTGAGTTCGCGTCGACCGCGTCGTAGATACGGCCGATCATTTCCAAAGCGTAGCGTGTGGCCGCGTCAGGCCCCATTTCAGCAGACGTGTACAAAGCAAAAAAGGAGGCATCGACTTTCCCAGCCATAAGCTTAGGCAGATCGACATGCCCCCTTTCATTATCTTTCCCAATGTCCCGCCCCCGCATGATCATAGTCGGGGTATCGCAATGAGAATCAAGAACAAACATTATTTACGGGTGACTGTTGAATTCTTTATCTGAATGATCTTGATTGTAGGGTCACCGGCATAGTTGACCGTAGCACCTTTCTCAAGATCCAATTCAAGAGTCTTGGCAGGAGTGATGTCAAGCTCGGCGCCATCAAGAGACACTGCCACAGAATTAACGTTGAGAGACAGTGCGTCAACCTTAGACGAACTTCCCTTTCCGGAAACTTTCAAGGACTCGGCCTTGCCTGAAAGCGAGAGCTTCGCGCTTCCACCTGTCGTCACCGTAGCCTTGGATGTCTCGCCATTGATAGTCAATGCAGCGGAGCCGGCATTGTTGACTTCAAGGCTCTTGGCTACGTATTCAAGGACAACAACTCCGTTTCCATCGCCATTGACAGCTACATCATCGGCCTTTACGTGAATGGAAGAAAGTTTGGCTTTTTTGCTGACATTGATGTTGGCAGACTTTGCGTTCACAGTTATGTTCGAGATGCTGGAATTGTCCTTGAGATCAAGTTTGAATTTGCCCGAATTCAAATCAGCCCTTGCGACAAAAGTACTATTATCATTCAATGAGAGTGAGTTAAGGACAGGAAGGTAAATGATCGCTTCAAGAGTTGGGTCGGCATTGTTTTTCCCCTTCAGCTGTTTCTTGACTTCCTTTGGAATCGCTTTCTCGTCAAGACCTATGTAAAGGGTACGAGCTTTTACATAGCATTGTACATAACTCTCAAGGGCATCATCAACTGTCACGGATGTCTTGTAGCCTTCGCTCTCAACCATGGTGACCTTGAATCCATTTGAAACAGAGACTGCGTCAAACTCTGAGTACTCGTGCTCGATTGTCCTTGTCTGAGCCAGACCGGACACAGCTGTCGCCAAAATCAAAGCAGCCGCAGCAACAACTTTGTAATTCAATAGTTTCATAACATTAATTATTAAAAAGACTAACTATCTAATTTTTCCATGAGAGACTCCCATTCAGCTGTCTTGTGATCAAGTTCACGCTTGTCCTCAAGGTAAGTTCTGGTAAGTTCCATGATGTCATCATCAGTTCCTGGATTAGAGAGGATTTTCTCAAGATCTTTCATCTTTTCCTCAATCTTTCCGATCTCGGATTCCAAGAAATCAACCCTGTGGCGGATTCGGCGTATTTCCTTTGAATCACTTCGCCTTTGCTCGAACTCTCTCTGGGCCTGCGCTTTATCAGCTGCTGGATTCTCATTGGTCACGGCCGATGTTGCCATCGAAGCTTTGGCCGCCGGTGCTGAAAAACGCCTCTCCAGCTCCTGAAGATTCTCTATCTTCCTCTCTTCCAAGAACTCTTGGACACTTCCAAGATGTTCCTTGACCTTTCCGTCACGGAACTCGTACATCTTGTCGACCAATCCTTCAAGAAAGTCACGGTCGTGAGATACCACAATGAGAGTGCCATCGTAGGCCTTCAAAGCCTGTTTGAGAATATCCTTGGATTTGATGTCCATGTGGTTGGTAGGCTCGTCAAGAGCCAGGACATTATATGGCTGGAGCATAAATTTGGCCATGCCGAGACGCGCGCGCTCACCTCCGGACAAGATGCTGACCTTCTTGTCGATGTCCTCGCCACGGAACAGGAACTGAGCCAGAATGTCTCGTAGTTTGTTCCGGACATCTCCGACGGCTATATTGTCAAGGGTCTCCCAGACTGTGAGATTACGGTCAAGAATGTCTTCTTGATTCTGAGCATAATACCCGATAGAAACGTTATAGCCTATCTTAGCCTCACCGCTGATTGGCTGCAACTCCCCCATAATCACACGCATAAGAGTTGTCTTTCCTTCACCGTTGCGTCCGATCAAAGCGACCTTCTCTCCCCTTCTGACCTCAATCTCAGCATTGCTGAAGACCACTTTCCCAGGATAACCTACCGTCAGGTCCTTTCCTTTGAAAACGATGTCACCTGAACGGGGGGCCGGTGGAAACTTAACCGTAAGAGTGACATTGTCAGTCTCGTCAATCTCAACTCTGTCAAGCTTCTCTAACTGTTTGATCCTTGACTGCACCTGATTGGACTTGGTCGGCTTGTAACGGAAACGGTTGATGAAGTCCTCTGTCTTCTCAATCATCTTCTGCTGGTTCTCGTAGGCAGCCATCTGCTGGGCAATCCTCTCCTTTCGCAGCTCCACATATTTACTGTAAGGTACTTTATAGTCGTGAATATGCCCGAGCATAATCTCGACCGTACGATTCGTGACTGTGTCAAGAAATTTCCTGTCGTGTGAAACCAACAGCAAGGAACCTCGGTGGCCTTTAAGATAATCCTCCAGCCACTCGATTGACTCTATGTCAAGATGGTTGGTAGGCTCGTCCAAAAGCAGGACATCCGGCTCTGACAGAAGAATCTTAGCCAATTCAATGCGCATATTCCATCCTTGGCTGAAAGTCTCTGTCTTCCTTCCGAAATCCTCATCCTTGAAGCCAAGGCCAAGAAGAGTTTTCTGCGCAAGAACCTCAGGCGGTTCCGACTGGCTCATCGACATAGCGTCGGTCAGATCATTAAGGCGGTTGATCAGGGAAAGATATTCATTTGACTCATAATCCGTTCTCTCAGCAAGTTGCGTGTTGACGCTGTCCAGTTCCGCCTGAATCTCGGATATGTGGTCGAATGCTGTCAACGTCTCCTCCATCACGGTTTTCCCTTTATGATGCTCCATAATCTGAGGGAGATAGCCGATGCGAAGGTCGTTTGGCTTGTCAATGGTTCCAGAAGTCGGACTCTGAAGTCCACAGATGAGCTTCATAATCGTGGACTTTCCAGCCCCGTTCTTTCCGACAAGACCGATCTTATCCTTCTCGCTTATATGGAAATCAATGCTGTCCAAAAGTGTGTAGCCTCCGTAGGCCACTGTCAATCCATTGATAGAAATCACTTCAATGCCTCCTCTTTAATCATTCTACCGCATCTTCCAACGGAGCCGGCTTGCAGCACATCACACAAACCTCGTACAAAATCAGCAATGGCGCGGCCGCTATCAGCATGGACATCGGGTCAGCAGGCGTGATGATGGCGGCGATGCAAAGTATGACAACAATGGCGTGTCTGCGGTATTTTATCAACGTCTCTCTGGTCACAATCCCGAGTTTTGAAAGGATCACGACAACGATAGGAAACTCAAACACAATGCCGAACGCCAACACAGTTGAAGTAAACATCGAAATGTAAGACGTCAGCGAGATCGTGTTCATCACCTCGTCACTGATCTTATAGCCCATAAAGAAATTCAGTGAAATAGGCACTATCAGGTAGTAACCTATCACCAGCCCAAGGTAAAACAGGAACGATGCTGACAGAAACGCCCCGCGGACAGCCTTCTTTTCATTCATGTACAAAGCCGGAGCTATAAACTTCCAGATTTCAAAACATACGTAAGGGAATGAAAGAATGAATCCCAGTTCGAAAGCGACCTGAAGATGCACGAAGAACTGGGCGGATATGTCCAAATTCACCAAAGACATCTGCATGTCTCCCATTCTCAGCCACTTGTAGATAAAAAAATCGTTCTTTGTGGGAGCAAGGATGATGTCGTCAAAGACGAGCGACTTGAAGCAGAAGACCACGACACTGACAAGTGTGATTACAAGCACTGAGCGGAACAAAGTCCCTCTCAGCACTTCCAAATGGTCCCAAAAGGACATCTCAGTTTCCTGAGCCGCCATTACTTCTTGTCGATCTTCTCGATCTTGTCTGGAGTCTTGGCCGTAGAGTTGAGATCCTTGTCAATGTCACTGATCTGACTCTCGACTTCGTTCATGCCATCCTTGAAGCTTTTCACACCTTTACCCAAACCTTTCATAAGCTCAGGAATCTTCTTTCCGCCAAAAAGCAGAATGATGACAAGAGCGATAATCACTACCTGCCACGGGCCAACTACACCCAACGGAGCAATAATAAACATAGCCAAACTATTAAAGTGTTAAAAATTATTTATTTTGAAAAATCACCTGTCGTTGATGTGAGCCTCAATCGCTTTCACCAACTTTTCCGGGCAACGGACCGGTCGGCCGGTGGCCTTGTTCAAAAAACCGAGTGTCACTTGTCCTTCGACGCAAAGAGTGCCATCCTGATTGTACACTGCCTGTCTGACACGAAGTTTTGCCATCGGGACTTCATCAATCTCTGCGACAACCCTGACAACATCTCCCATCTTCGCCGGATGCCTGTAATGGCACTCGACAGTGACTATTGGAATTGTCACTCCATCCTCCTCACATTTCTCGATAGGATACCCACACTCAATCATCAGGTTGTTCCGCGCGCATTCGAAGTACCGGATGTAGTTCGAGTGATGGACGATCGCCATTTGGTCAGTCTCATAGTATCGGACTGGGAAGGATGTCTCCGAATATACCATAACAAAAATGTTAAGACCTAAAACAAATTTGTTTTACTGCTTATTATTCAGCGCAGCGAGAGTCTTCTCGTAACTTTCAATCTTTGAAAGGCTGTCAGCCTCTTTCTTGCGTTCCAAAGCCACGACTTTCTCCGGAGCGTGAGCCACGAAACTCTCGTTGGACAGCTTTTTTCTGACTGATTCAAGGAAACCACGCTGATGTTCCAGCTCGGTCTCGATCTTCCTGATCTCTTCCTCGACATCCACAAGTCCCTCAAGCGGGACAAACATTTCCACAGTGCGGACAAGCAGAGATACTCCTGCGGCATCTCCGAAGTCCGCCACGTTCTCGACAGATGAGATGTTGGCAAGTTTGGTGATCACCGGAAGCATATTCACCGGAAAATCACCCTTCACTTTCAAGGCCAGGCCCTCCTTTGGAGATATGTTCTTCTGCTGGCGGATTCCTCGGATTCCGTTCACAGCTTCCTGGGCGATTCCGAACTCTTCGATGACCTTTTCATCGACAGGACCGGCCTTAGGTGTCGGCTGATACATGATGGTCTCCCCTTCCTTGCGCTCAGCCATGGACTGCCAAAGTTCCTCAGTAATGAACGGCATCACAGGATGGATCATCTTCAGCAGTTTCTCAAAGAATATGATCGTGGCATCATACGTTGCCTTGTCGATGCTCTCCCCGAATGCCGGCTTGACAGCCTCAAGGTACCATGCGCAGTACTCGTCCCAGAAAAGCTTGTAGATGCTCATCAGCGCATCGGAGATCCTGAACTTGGAATAATGATCCTCCACTGCGGCTATTGTCTGACTCAATTCACTTTCAAACCAATTCACAGCCAGCTTATTGACATCGCTTTGCTGAAGTTTCTCATCAACGGTCCATCCCTGCACAAGACGGAAAGAGTTCCAGATCTTATTGCAGAAATTTCTTCCCTGTTCAACCTGTGACTCATCATAGAATATGTCGTTGCCGGCTGACGAGCAAAGCAGCATGCCGATCCTCACGGCATCGGCCCCGTATTTGGCGATGAGATCAAGCGGATCAGGAGAGTTGCCAAGAGTCTTTGACATCTTCCTGCCAAGCTTGTCACGCACGATTCCCGTGAAGTAAACATTGCTGAACGGAATGTCGTTCATAAATTCGTCCCCGGCCATGATCATCCTGGCGACCCAGAAGAAAATGATATCCGGTCCCGTAACCAAGTCATTTGTAGGATAGTAATAAGCGAGATCCTTGTTCGGCTTATGCTCCGGATGGCCAGGCTTCTGAGGATCGAACACAGAGATCGGCCAGAGCCAGCTGGAGAACCATGTGTCGAGCACATCGTCATCCTGTCTGAGGTCAGCGGCTGTAATAACCGGATTGATCTTCTGAGCAGCTGCGAGAGCCTTCTCAGCGGTCTCCTCGACAACTATTTGTCCGTCGGGGAGATAATATGCCGGAATCCTCTGTCCCCACCAAAGCTGACGTGAGATGCACCAGTCGTGGGCGTTCTCCATCCAGTGACGGTAGGTG
>CAKVBK010000052.1 GCA_934725285.1 uncultured Bacteroidales bacterium
GTTAACAACCATATTCAAAATGGCAGAAAAAGAAAACATAGGGTATATCGCTCAGGTCATCGGGCCTGTGGTGGATGTCCATTTCGATGTGACTGACGAGGAGGCGCAACTTCCGCGCATTCACGATGCGCTTGATGTAGACAGGGGTGATGGTAAAAAGCCTTTGGTCATTGAGGTTCAGCAACATATCGGTGAAGACACTGTAAGGTGTGTCGCTATGGACTCGACGGATGGCCTGAGGCGCGGAATGAAGGCTGTGAACACTCACGCTCCGATCTCGATGCCTACCGGCGCGCAGATCAGAGGACGTGTGATGAATGTTGTCGGGGATTCCATTGACGGTCTCGGCAGCTTGAATGAGGATAATTCCTTGCCTATCCACCGTGAGCCTCCGAAATTCGAGGATCTGAAGACCTCGCAGGAGGTCCTCTACACCGGAATCAAGGTCATAGACCTTCTCGAACCTTATCTGAAGGGCGGAAAGATCGGCCTTTTCGGTGGTGCCGGTGTGGGCAAGACCGTGCTTATCAAGGAGTTGATCAATAATATCGCAAAAAAACACAACGGATTTTCCATCTTTGCCGGAGTTGGTGAGCGTACCAGAGAGGGTAACGACCTGCTTCGCGAGATGATCGAGTCCGGCGTCATCAAATACGGCGACGAGTTCGTGAAGTCGATGGAGGAAGGCCATTGGGATCTTTCCAAGGTTGACCGCAAGGAACTTGAGAAGTCTCAGGTCGCCATGGTGTTCGGTCAGATGAACGAACCGCCTGGAGCACGTTCTTCCGTGGCTCTTTCCGGATTGACCCTCGCCGAGTCTTTCAGAGACAGCGACAAGGGGGACGGCCCGAGGGACATCCTGTTCTTCATCGACAACATATTCAGGTTCACTCAGGCCGGGTCCGAGGTGTCCGCCCTTCTGGGCCGAATGCCTTCAGCCGTGGGGTATCAGCCGACACTTGCCACGGAGATGGGCCAGATGCAGGAACGCATCACCTCAACGAAAAACGGATCCATCACTTCTGTGCAGGCGGTTTACGTGCCGGCGGACGACTTGACTGACCCTGCTCCTGCAACCACCTTCTCGCACCTTGACGCGACCACCGTGCTCAGCCGAAAGATCACTGAGTTGGGAATATACCCGGCTGTGGATCCGTTGGAGTCAACCTCCCGAATCCTCGACCCGAACATCGTCGGCCAGGATCATTACGACATCGCCCAGAGGGTCAAGCAGATTCTTCAGAGGAACAAGGAACTTCAGGACATCATAGCCATCCTTGGTATGGACGAGCTTTCGGATGAGGACAAACTGACCGTGAACCGTGCGCGCCGTGTGCAGAGGTTCCTGTCACAGCCGTTCGCTGTGGCTGAGCAGTTCACGGGCGTGCCGGGCGTGATGGTGGACATTCAGGACACGATCGACGGCTTCCGCAGAATCCTTGACGGAGAGGTTGACTATCTGCCGGAGCAGGCGTTCCTCAATGTCGGGACCCTTGAAGACGCGATAAAGAAGGGCGAGGCCATTCTCGCTCAGGCGAAGTAAGAGATTTTGGAATATGTCAGAGAGTGTGTCAGCAATAATTCTGGATGTCATTTCGCCGGAGAGGACTTTGGTTCACGCAAAGGTGGATTCCGTGGAGCTTCCCGGCACGAGGGGCCGTTTCGAGGTTCTTAAGGATCATGCCGCGTTGATCTCCTCGCTGGAGGAAGGACGGGTGACTTACCGGATCGGAGAAAAGTCGGAAAGTGTGGACATTTCCTCTGGCTTTGTGGAAATTAATGACAATCACGTTGTCGCTTGCGTGGAACTGTGATGAGAAAGTGGATTTACATATTCATTTGCCTTTTGCTTCCGTTGTCTTTGGTCGCGGCTCCGGTCGCTGAGCCTTCTTCATCGGCCACTGAGCCTGTCGAAGTGTCGGTGGTTCGACAGGACTCACCAACCTCCAAGTCCTTCGACATGGATGAATATCTTTACGGCCATGTCCGCGACTCCTACGAGTGGCACATCACCACGGTGAAAGGCCACCCCGTCAGCATACCGCTGCCAGTGATTGTCATGAGCAAGACCGGGAACGGATTCCACATATTCAGTTCCAAGCATTTGGAGCACGGGGAATATGAAGGTTTCTACATCGCGCCCTCCGGCAGCAAGTACGAGAGCAAGATAGTCGAGCGGGCCGCGGACGGTTCTGAGGTCAGGCCTTGGGACTTTTCCATCACCAAGAACGTGTTCGGTCTGATGATCAACTGTGCCCTGCTGTTGTTCATTGTGCTCGGTACCGCCAAGTGGTACAGGAAACACGATGCCCGTGAGGAAGCCCCGAAAGGCGGAGTAGGCCTCATGGAGATGCTTGTGACGATGATCGAGGACGATGTCATCAAAAGCTGCGTGGGAGAGGACTACAAGAGGTACTCGCCATACCTGCTGACAGCGTTCTTTTTCATATTCATAAACAATCTGATGGGAATCGTGCCGTTCTTCCCTGGTGGGGCGAACATCACGGGAAACATCGCTGTGACGCTTGTGCTGGCACTGTTCACATTCTTCATCGTCAACATATTCGGTAACAAGCATTATTGGAAGGACATCCTTTGGCCGGACGTGCCGACTTGGCTGAAAGTGCCGCTGCCGCTGATGCCGGCTATTGAGATCATTGGCATATTCACAAAGCCTTTCAGTTTGATGGTCAGGCTTTTCGCCAACATCCTTGCGGGACACTTCATGATCCTGGGAGTCGTGGCCGTGATATTCCTGACCGCTGAGTTGGGAGCGGCTTTGAACGGTAGCCTTACGGTCGTGGCTGTGCTGTTGGGCGTGTTCATGGATTGCCTTGAGCTGCTTGTGGCCTTCATTCAGGCCTACGTGTTCACTATGCTGTCAGCGGTCTTCATCGGGCTGTCGCGGCAGAAACCGGAAACCTCGGAATAATTTGGAATATTCAGAATAATTAATTTAAAATCATAGAATTATGTTACTTTCTACAATGTTGCTTCAGGCCCTTTCTCTTGGTAGAGTAGGTGCGGCTCTTGGTGCTGGTTTGGCTGCATTCGCGGCTGCTTTCGGTATCGGTAAGATCGGTACGGCTTCCCTTGAGGCCGGTGCGCGCCAGCCGGAGAAGGCTGACCACTACAGAATGACGGCCATCATTGTCAGCGCCCTCATCGAGGGAGCATGTCTGTTTGCCATCGTTGTTTGTCTTATCGCGAAATAGCAAATGTCACTCATCACTCCTGATTTCGGATTGCTTGTCTGGATGACGCTGATCTTCGGCATCGTCTTCTTCGTGCTGGCCAAGTGGGGCTTCCCTATGATCACCGGCTCTGTAGAGAAGAGGGCGCAGAGGATCAATGATTCCATCAAGGAGGCGAAGGAGGCGGAGGAGAGACTCCGCAATCTTGCCGAGGAACAGTCCCGGATGATCGAGGAGACCAGGCAGGAGCAGAGCAGGATCCTTAAAGAGGCCGCGGCCTCAAGGGACAACATCATCGAGCAGGCGAAGACTCAGGCTATGGAGGAGGCCTCCAGAATTCTGGATCAGGCCCGTACCCAGATCGCGGCCGAGAAGGAGAGCGCTTTGCGGGATGTCCGCAAGGAAGTGGCGCTGCTCTCGGTGAGTGTCGCCGAGAAGGTTCTGAAAAAGAGCCTTTCGGACGGTGCGGAGCAGTCAGCTCTTGTGGACAGGTTGGTGGATGAGGTTTCCTCGTCGAAGGATTTGAAGAATTGATGTCATGAACACAGGTATTATCGCGACACGTTACGCCACCGCGCTTCTGAAGCTGGTTGATGAGACCGGCTCCGGAGATGCGGTCGCGGCTCAGGTTCAGGTCATTGAGAAGGATCTTGACGAGGTGCCTGACTTCCGGCGTGCCGTGGATGATCCTGCGGTCGCTCCGGCGAAGAAGATTGAGCTCTTCGAGGCGGCGCTCGCATCGGTCGCCGAGCATGTCGAAGCGCCGGTGGTTCGACAAACTCGCCAGCCGTTTGCCGAAGCGGCATCCCTTGTTCCAGAACTGCGAAAATTCCTGGAACTGCTGATCCGCAACGGCCGCATAGGTGACGTGCGCCTCATATTCACGACATTCGTCACTGAATATTACCGCTCACGTCACATCAGGCGCGCGCGGCTTGTGGTCGCCGATCCCGGGCTGCTTGATCGTGAACATGCTAATGGCACGGCCGCTGGGCCTGTGGCCCGGCTTGACTCCCAAACCATCGAAGCACCGACACTTGAGTCACGTCTGCGTGAGCTGATCGAGAAGCGTACCGGCTGCAAACTGATCCTCAAGACTGAGGTCAACCCGTCCCTGATAGGCGGCTTCGTCTTCGAGGTCGAGGACACCGTTCTGGATGCGAGTGTTTCTCGCCAGCTCGGCATCATCCGGCGTCAATTCATAGAAAAGAACAGAAGAATAGTTTAGTATGGACAACATAAAACCAAGTGAAATCTCTCAGGTGCTTCTTGAGCAGCTGAAGGACATCGACACATCTCTCCAGTTCGAGGAGATCGGCAAAGTCTTGCAGGTCAGCGACGGTGTGGCCAGAATGTATGGCTTGACCAACGCCGAGGCCGGAGAGTTGCTCGAATTCGAGAGCGGAGTCATGGGGGTCGTGATGAACCTTGAGCAGGACAATGTCGGTGCGGTGCTTCTCGGACCGACAGACGAGGTCAAGGAGGGCATGACGGTCCGCAGAACCGGCCGTATCGCATCAATAAAGGTTGGCGAGAAGATGCTCGGAAGGGTTGTCGATCCGCTTGGCGTGCCTCTTGACGGACTTGGAAAGATCGAAGGTGATCTTACGGAAATGCCTCTTGAGCGCAAGGCTCCAGGCGTTATCTACCGCCAGCCTGTGACCGAGCCTCTCCAGACAGGTCTTAAGGCGATAGATGCGATGATCCCTATCGGCCGTGGCCAGCGGGAGCTCATCATCGGCGACCGTCAGACAGGAAAGACGGCCATCGCCATCGACACGATCATCAACCAACGTTCCAACTACGAGGCCGGAAAGCCTGTCTATTGCATCTACGTGGCCATCGGACAGAAAGGTTCCACCGTGGCGAACATCGTGGAGACTCTGCGTGCAAAGGGAGCGATGGACTACACGGTCGTCATCGCCGCCACCGCCGCAGATCCTGCCGCCCTGCAATACTTTGCCCCGTTCGCCGGCGCCGCTGTCGGGGAATATTTCCGTGACACAGGCCGTTCCGCCCTTGTTGTCTATGACGACCTTTCGAAGCAGGCCGTTGCTTACCGTGAGGTTTCCCTGATTCTGCGTCGCCCTTCCGGACGTGAGGCCTATCCTGGCGATGTCTTCTACCTCCACTCAAGACTTCTTGAGAGGGCTGCCAAGATCATTGATCAGCAAGAGGTCGCGGAGCAGATGAATGACCTTCCTGACTCATTGAAGGGCAAGGTCAAGGCCGGTGGCTCGCTCACGGCCCTGCCTATCATCGAGACCCAGGCCGGCGACGTGTCCGCCTATATTCCTACGAACGTGATCTCCATCACTGACGGCCAGATCTATCTTGAGTCCGGCTTGTTCAACCAGGGACAGCGTCCTGCCATCAATGTCGGAATATCAGTATCCCGTGTCGGTGGCGCCGCGCAGGTCAAGTCCATGAAGAAAGTTGCCGGTACCCTGAAGATTGACCAGGCGCAGTTCAACGAGTTGGAGTCCTTCTCGAAGTTCTCTTCGGACATGGACAAGGTGACCGCGATGGCTTTGGACAAGGGACGTAAGAACAATCAGCTTTTGATTCAGCGGCAGTACTCGCCTATGCCGGTAGGGGAGCAGGTCGCGATTCTGTATTGCGGGACCCACGCTCTGATGAGCGATATCGCCATCGATCAGGTGTCTGAGTTCCAGTCAGAGTTCCTGACGAGGATGAGGGCCGCGCATCAGAAGGATGTTCTTGATCTGCTGTCTGAGGGAAAGATTGACGAGACAATCACCGGAATCATTGAAAATGAGGCTGCGGCTGTCGTGAAGTCAATCTTGGCTCAGTCTCACAAGGCGTAATATTTATAAGATCGGATGGCATCTCTAAAGGAAATAAAGGATAGGATCGCTTCGGTGAGCGGCACGCTGAAGATCACTTCGGCGATGAAGATGGTCGCGTCCGCCAAGTTGCACAAGGCGCAGCAGGCGATCGGGAATATGCTTCCGTACGAGAAGCGTCTGCATTCGATGCTCATCGACCTGATGGGTTCTGTGAGTATGTCCGCTCCGGCACCTGAAGGAGGTTTTGGAGAAAGCTCTGATGTGACGGGAAGTCGCTTCGGCAAGCTCAGTGACCAACATGACCGGTTGGCGAGCCTGTCGAACCAACCTGACGGAGCGGAGGTAGCATATTCATTAATGTCTCAGCGTGAGGTGCGTAAGGTGGCGATCGTCGCATTTGCCTCTAATTCTTCGCTCTGCGGCGCGTTCAATTCCAACGCCATCCGCGAGGCCACGGCGGTGATCAATGAATATCGTGGCTCAGGTCTTCGGGATGCCGACATTGTGGTCTACTCCGTTGGGCGCAAGATGTCGGAGGCGATGAAGAAACTGGGCTTTCCAACTCCTGCGGATTTCACAAAGATGTCTGATTCTCCGTCCTATGATGCGGCTTCGGCCTTGGCGCAGGAACTGCTGGACGGATTTGTCTCCGGCCGTTTTGACAAGGTGGAACTCGTTTATAATCACTACAAATCCACCTCTTCGCAGCCGACAACACGGCAGACGTATCTGCCTCTTTCCTTGGCTGATGCCACCACGGATCTTCACGCCGGTAAGGTCTCTGGGCCTGCCGAGGAGCCTGGGTCAGATGTTAAGCAAGCTCACCAGTCGGTCGCTGAGCCTGTCGAAGCGTCTAGGTCTGTCGATGCGACTGAGTCTGCCGAAGCGCCAGACATGATCATCGAACCTTCTCCCGAAGCCCTCGTTCAGGTCCTTCTTCCTAAAGTGGTCCGTCTCCGCATTTTCTCGACCCTGCTGGACAGCGCCGCCGCCGAGCACGCCGCCCGCACCGTTGCGATGCAGCTCGCCACAGACAACGGCAACGACCTCCTTCAGGAACTCACCCTTGAGTACAACAAAGGCCGCCAGCAAAAAATCACCTCCGAGATCCTCGACCTCGTCGGTGGTTCATTACAGTAATACTCTAAACTGTATTGCATTGTTTGAAATGAAAACTCTTCAAACAATGCAATACAGTTTCTAAGAATCTGGCAAGTTTTCCAGATTTTTCACCTATATTTGTGGAAATTAAAAAACCGAGGGGGATAAAGCAGAGAGCCTTGCGGCTCAGAGTCTTGCCATTTACCGATAAGTACCCTAATACTTCCGATAATAGCTTCGTACCCTTTCAACCTTGCCGAAGCGGATGCGTTTGTACGCCTTCACTCGAACAAGTCTGATTATCTCAACTTTAATGGAGATGTGAAAGAAGATTTGAATTGTTCTCTTTTTCATTATGATTGATATATTTGGCTGTAGAACAATCGGCTCCCTCTCAATTATCTCCCCCTCGGTGACTTTTCAAAAAACGGGCATCTGTAATAGGGACAGATGCCCGTTCTTATTTGCCAAATATCATTTCATAATGATCAGTGGCAAAGATAATGATTATTTCAGATAATCAAACCTTTTTTGTGTGTTATTTCAGGAATTTTGTATATTGGATTGTAAAAAGGTCTATGATTATGAAAAGTAATCTTAAATTTTTGATTATTTGCTTTGTATTGATATTGTTGGTTAATGGGTCCATTGCCCGGAAATATTCAAGTAAGGTGGTTCTGGGAGACGAGCGATTCGAGGAGTATCTGCCGCTGCTGGAGGGAAAGAGGGTGGCGGTGTTCAGCAACCAGACGGGGATAGTCGGGGACAAGGTGGTCGGCTCCAAGCTGGCTGACACGCTTGCTGAATATGGCGGATGTATTCCTGATGTTGATGAGATTTCCCTGATTCCGTTTCTTGAGCCGTCCGTACCGGGCGGCAAGATCGAGTACGGCCAGCACATCGTTGACGCATTGATTGAGAGGGGAGTGGATGTCAAGGCGATCTTCTCTCCGGAGCACGGGTTTCGTGGAAATGCCGACGCTGGAGAGCATGTCAGCAGCAGCGTGGATGAGAAGACCGGAGTTGAGATACTTTCCCTTTATGGCGATGGCTCTAAGATTCCGGGCAAGGAAAAGACAGACAAGTTCGATGTCCTGATTGTAGACATTCAGGATGTCGGGTTGAGATACTACACTTATTACATCACGATGCATCACTTGATGGAGGCCTGCGCCAGAGACGGAAAGAAAGTCATAATACTTGACAGGCCGAATCCGAACGGCTTCTATGTGGATGGCCCTGTGCTTGATATGAGATTCAAGTCCGGGGTCGGTTGGCTTCCGGTTCCGACAGTTCACGGGATGACGCTTGGGGAGTTGGCCTTGATGATCAACGGAGAAAAGTGGCTGGAGAACGGCAAGTGTGAATTGACGGTGATTCCATGCCAGAACTACACTCATCAGACCCGCTACAGTCTGATCCTGCCGCCTTCGCCGAACATCAAGGATATGAGGGCTGTGTACCTATATTCATCAACCTGCTACTTTGAGGGTACGGTGGTCAGCCTCGGCCGCGGCACGCAGTTCCCGTTCGAGACCTACGGGCATCCGGCGATGACGGGATATTCATTCTCCTTCATTCCGAGGAGCATCCCGGGCGCGAAAAGCCCGCAGTTCGTGGATGAGGAATGCCACGGTGTGGACCTTCGCCGCAAGCCGCTCGCCGACATCTGGGCGGAAAAGATCAATCTTGAATATGTCATCGACGCTTACCGCAATCTGAATATGGGCGATAAGTTCTTCGGTAAGAACAACTTCTTCGAACTCCTCGCCGGCGTGGACTGGTTCCGCCCGATGATCGAGTCGGGCGCTGCCTCGGCTGATATTTCCGCCCGCTGGGCTTCCGATGTCGAAGCCTTCAAGGCCCGCCGTGCGCCTTATCTGCTTTATCCGGAGTAATATCCGTCAGAGTATGTCCGTGCATCAATAAAAAAACCGAAGCGAGGTTCGCACCCGGCTTCGGCTAATCTTATTCAATACTTATGAAATAACTATTGAGTCAGTTTTTGGTTTATGAGTAAAAATATTTATGTCGATTACCCATAATGCCATTTCCGTGCCAAAGTTGATTCTGATTCGAAATATTTTTTCTTTCATATTGTATATGTCTTTGAATGTCATTGGTTTTTAGTACTTACACGGAAAATTATAACTGTGATTATAATAACCGAAGTTATAATTTTGCCAAAAAGGTTTTGAATATGTCTGTGAATGGCTGTTTTCTAAGTACTTACAGAATCGCTGAGGTGATGTTTTTGCCTTGTGCCGGAGTTCTTGCCTTGTATGCACGAGAATTTGGCAATATGCTGGGGAGTGGTTAACTTTGCGGTGTTATGGTGCGGGCAACGGGCATAGATTCATTGTTCAGGCTTTACTACAGGCCTTTGTGTGTCTATGCGTTGCACTATCTCAAGGACAAGGATCAGATCGAAGATCTGGTGCAGGAGGCTTTCACGGCATATTGGATGAAGGAGACGACGGATGGCGGGATTGATAACCCGAGAGCTTATCTCTACACGGCTGTGAGGAATCGTTGCATTGATGCTATCAGGAGGCAACGGCAGAATGTGGAACTGGACAGCCTTGAGGAGGAAATATTTCCGGTTGAGGATGGCGTGGTGATTTCCGATGAGGAGGCCGTGGACAATTCGCTTAGTGAGGCTCGGATCTGGTCGGCCATCGACCGCCTTCCGGCCAAAAGGCGGAGAATATTCCTGATGAGCCGCCGGGACGGGATGAAGTACAGCGAGATCGCCGGTGCTCTCGGGCTCTCGGAGAACACCGTCCGCAATCAGGTCAGCAGGGCTCTGGAGGCTATCCGTCAGGGTGTCAAGAAGGTTATCTTGTTCTTGATGTCACTTTAGCCGAGTTCGATTCGCACATCTTTTGAAAAATATTTCCGAAAAATGATGGTACTTTTTAGAATCGCTGCGTCTTACTTGTGAAACCACCCCAAATTGGTGGCGATAATTAAATATGAGTAAGATAATATATGCAGTTTTGCCAATTCTCATTTTCTTTGTGTTCCCATCTTGTGGAAGGTCTGGAACAGGCGATGAATCTGAATACTATGTGAAATATATGGCCGAGGCGGTGTCTGAATCGATTGCGGTAGAGGAACATCCAATCATAGTAGCTGTCCCGGCAGTATATAAGGTTCAAGGCAACAGCACTACTTGTTATTGTAAACAATCCTTTGAGAAAGAGTACGGACCTTTCTTCAGTGGTGAGAAGGTGTCCATAATGGTGGCGGATTCTCCAGAAGAGCATACTTACACTGTGTCCATATATGTTAAACAAGGGCGTGATGGTGTCTAATCTTGTGAGTCAAGGAAAGTATGGCGCTTCGTATGTGATACCATAATATTCATTATTATGAATGAACTGTGCACTGAGGTGATTCTGACGACTAAGTTAAGTGAATATATTGACTGAGAAATGATGAAAAATAGTGTTATAGGTGTTTTACTGGTAATTCTTGCTATGCCGCTGGTTTCGTTTGATTGTCTTTGCCAAGATAACGAGACGGTCTCGATGGCCATAGACAGGATTAAGAATCATTTCGATGTGCGTTTCGTTTACGATTCGGAACTGGGAAAGCTTCTTGACAAGAAATGTGAAGAAACTTTTGTTGAGGGTTTGACGCTTGAGAAGGCTTTGGACAGGCTTCTGGACGGCACGGGAGTCAAATGGGAGCACCGTGGTGACTATGTGGTTCTGACACGTGACACTTCGGCCAAGAAACGTTATACGGTTTGTGGGTACGTCACGGATGAGGCTACGGGGGAGACATTGATCGGAGCCGGGGTCACGGTCTCGGCGACCGGTCGTGATGGGAATTTGGCGACCAGTAAGACCGGCACCTCCACCAACAATTTCGGCTTTTATTCCTTGACGTTGCCAGAAGGCGAGGTTGAACTGACATATTCCTACATAGGATGCACAGCTAAGACAAAAAGAATCTCTCTGAAAAAGAACTTGACGCTAAATGTGGCATTGGCTCCGTCTGCGGAGATCAAGGGCGCACGGATAACCGCCCGCAAGGATGCCGGAATCCGTTCCACATATATGGGGGCGATTGAAGTCCCTAACGAACTCATTGACAACACCCCGGTCGTACTGGGTGAGAAGGATGTCTTGAAAACCCTCCAGATGATGCCGGGCGTGCAAGGCGGAAACGAAGGATTCTCGGGAATATACGTCCGTGGAGGCGGCGCTGACGAGAATCTGATGCTGCTGGACGGAACATCGCTTTACAATGTCAGCCATCTTTTCGGTCTGTTGTCCGTATTCACTCCCGAAGCCGTCAAGAAAGTCACTGTCTACAAAGGTTCGTTCCCGGCGCGATACGGCGGAAGGGTTTCCAGCGTGGTGGATGTGCGTACCAACGACGGCAATTCCAAGAAACTTTCCGGAAGCGTCACCGTCGGTTTCCTTGCTGAGAAATTCCATATGGAAGGTCCGCTGAAGAACGAGAACACTACTTTCTCGCTGAGCGCCAGAGGGATGCACACCTTCCTTTTCGACCGCGTCATCAAATGGGCGGGCAGCCCGCTGAACTATGCCTTCTACGATGTCAACGCCAAGGTCTC
>CAKVBK010000053.1 GCA_934725285.1 uncultured Bacteroidales bacterium
ATATTAAATCAACTGGTGGCAAGCCATCAGCAAACAACCTCTTGGGCCGTCAGTGTTGACTTTGACGTTGGCACGAAATAACAAAATTCAGTCAACAAGACAGAGCCCATAACCCCAGACCTTGAAGAACAGACAATGATGACATATTTATACCTTTTTAATGTTTCCACAAAGGTACATACTTATTTTTACTTTACTTCTTTAACACAGGGTTTTGGACTAGACTCCACCAAAGTACACGGAACGCTCAGCGACCGACGCCAATGTACACGGAAGTGTTGCTTTGAGAGGGAAGAGGGGCATTTTTACGTGGCTGACCCTCGTTTTCGAAGATGGGGTCAGCCACATGGGTACTATACAGGGCTGTACCAGAGGCACATCATTGTGCCTGTGGTTTGTGAAATTCTATCAGACCGTCAATAGGGGTCTTTATGATCCGTCCCATCTTCATTCCGTATTCACCTGCGGCCTGGCCGAGAAGATCCTGGTAGTGGAATGCGACTGAGCCGACACAGTTGAACTTGTACTTTCTGTAGTCTGGATAAAGACTCACTATATTCTTGAAAAAATCTCTGAACGAGCCCAGCATGAGGTCATGGTAATAAGGATGGGCATGTCTGTGGTCTCCGACCCATTTACAGAATCCGGCGCAGTAGCGGTTGGCTTTCGGCTTTCTGTAGATTTGCTCGATAATCTCGTCGATTGATTTGTTTATCAACGGTTTGACTTCAGAGATGATTTCGGCTGGCATGTTTCCACGCATGTAGTCACGAAGCAACGCTTTTCCGATGTAGCCGCCACTTCCTTCGTCTCCCAGGATGAATCCGAGCGAATCGATGTTTGACGTCTCTTTCTCTCCATCGTACAGGCACGAATTAGTACCTGTGCCAAGGATTGCGGCGAAACCTGCCTCATGGCCTAACAGCGCTCTCGCCGCTCCTAACAGATCCATGGCGACGAACACCTTTCCGGCATTCGGAAAGACACCGAGAAGGACTCCACGCATGAAATCGTAGTCAAGTTCGCTGACTCCTGCTCCGTAGAAGTACACTTCTGTGACTTCATTGGCGAGGAATCCTTCAGGAAGGTTCTTCAGGATGTCATTGTGAATCTCTTCTCCAGAGATGAAATTGGGATTGTACCCGAGACTTTTGAACCGTGCCACGTCCGTGCCGTCTTTCCGCACGCACGCCCAGTCGGTCTTCGTGGACCCTGAATCGGCGATGATTATCATATTGTCAATAAATTAGTTTCTTATCTTGTAGCCAACGTAAGCGTAGTAAAAAATGAAGAGGTAGCAAGGAAGACATATCCAGTAGGCCGCCTGATTGCCGATACTGTCCTTGAGGAAGCCGAATATGAGAGGGATCAAGGCTCCTCCTCCGAATGAGGCTACCACCAGAGAAGATCCGACTTTAGTGAAACGTCCAAGGTCGGTGATTGCGAGTGGCCAGAGGGCGGGGTTCATCAGTGAGCATGCCAGAGCTATGAAGGCCACGCACCAAATGGAGATTTCAGGAGGAGTGAGGACAATGAGGAGAGATCCCGCGACAGCGACCCAACAGCAGATCCTGAGCGCTTGGACCTGAGAGACGAACTTTGGGATGAACAAGATTCCAAGAATATAGCCGATAGCCATCCCGATGCTTGGCCAGATGGCATAGACTTGTGGATTTGGAAGGTGAAGATAGTTGGCGTAATCAACAACGGAGGAGAGAGCCAGTGTCTCTACGCCGGTGTAGAAAAACATCGCCACGGCGCCAAGGATCAGATGCGGGAATTGCCAGACAGATGTCTTTCCGGCCGCATAAGGGCAGTCCGCCGCGTCAGCCTCATCCTCTCCGGCCGCCTTCACCTCTTCCAAAGGCGCGAAGTTTACAAGTATTCCAAGGATAATGAATATTCCAATGATGATCAGGAACGGCTTTGTGACGTCGGTGAGGACAGCTTCGTCAAGGCTTTTTCCGATCACGGCCGCCAGAAACACCGGAGCCGCCGCCCATGCGAGCGAGTTACATATTCCCATCACACTCATTCTTCTGGCTCCGCTTTCCATCGGTCCCAGAATTGTCACATAGGGATTTATGGCAGCCTGAAGCACCGTGTTGGCTATCCCGCTGAGGAATGAGGCGAAAATGAACACCCACAAGACTCCGGATCTGGCTGATGGAATGAATAGGGAGAACGCCAGAGCGAACAGAAAGAATGAGACAGACATCGTTTTCTTATAGCCGATCTTTCCGATGATCTTGGCAGCTGGATAACTGAAGAACATGAAAGCGCAGAAAGTGGAGGCTATCAGCAGGTAGGACTCTCCTGAAGAGACCTCCAACGTTGACTGCAGAAGCGGTACCAGATAACTGTTTATCCCTATCGCGAATCCGACGATGAAGAACATCGTTCCTATTATCGCCAGAGGCAGGACGTAACCTTGTTTTCTATCCATGATTGTTCCTGTCTTTAGAATGGAAGTTCATTGTACAGTCCGTTGAACGTCTTCATGCCTTTCCAGACAGGGTGCCCGAAAGTCGAGTTCTTGTTGGTGGCGTCGCAGACGAACCACTCTCCGTCCACGAAAATCTCGGGAATGACATGGCCGATGACAGATTTGGAAAAATAGCATTGACCGTGAATATACCTTGCTGGCAGACCCGCGGCGCGGCTCATGGCGATTATGGCGTGGGCCATGTCGCAGCAGTTGCCACCCTTGGCCTTGATGGTGCCGAGGGCTCCCTTTTTTGTGTTGTAATAATCTTCCCAAGTCCAATTGTCTCTGGCATAGATGAATATGGCTTCGGCTTTTTCCCGTGCGGTGGTCTTGCCGGAGGTTGCCTCTTTCATGGTGGACAAGACAAGCGGGTCGTCAACAGGACAGTTTGAGGTGCTTCCAAGAAAGCCGGACCACCATGAGGACACCTTATCAGGAAGCTGAAGATTGTTTTTGTAGTGGCTCATGATTCTGGCCATGACCACAAGGGCCTGACGGAAGACAATGTTCCCTACATATTCCTCATTGCCCGTCTTGTAGTTGAGTTCCACGGTGGAATCACCGCTTCTGTCATCTTTCCATACCCTTGTGCCGAAGCTGCAATAGTTAGGGTACATTCCCTTGCCGGCGGCATATTCATGCATTCTGCCGATCATCCATTTCACCGCGTCAAGTGAAATTTCATCCTGCTCGAAGGTGTTCCACTGCATGACGCCGCCCGCTGAATATTTAGGAATATCCACATCCGGCAGATTCTGCCAAGTGTCGGGATGGGTCTCTATCAATTCCAGAATGTAGCATGCCGCCGAGAAATATTTGGATTGTGAATATGTGATGCCTTCCACATTGACTGACACCGGCATCTCGTCCGTCTTCTCGAAGGTGTCATAGGCGTCCGAGATGGCTTTCAGGAACTCTCCGTTCCAAGATGTGGCGACGAACTCTTTGGGCTGCTCTTTTTCATTTCCGTCCTTTTTCTCCGGTGAACATGCAGAGCATACGGTCAAGACCAAAAAGGTTGACAGAAGGAATGTCAGGATCTTTTTCATCACTTATCTGTTTTGTGAGATTGGCAGGCATGGGAGCGGTCAGGCTCCCATGCCCGGATAACTATTTCTCGTCGCCGAACAACTCGGTTCTGAAAATCTGATCGGCGCTGATGCCCTTGGCGTCCTCCAGCTTGTTGTCAAGCATGTATTGGAAGAAGAACGCGTAGGTGATGAGCGCCCTCATTGAGCATGCGCATCCATAGTAGCCATCGAGTCTTCCGACGTAGCCGCTCAGGTTTGAGATCGCGTTTTCATCGCTGAGAACAAGAGCGAAGTTTACGTTCCTCATCGCAAAGTTGTCAAGCCAGTCGATCTTGACCTGACAGTGCTTCCCGTTCTCGTCGGAACCCATCACAAGATGACCACCGTTGTTCTTGGTCTCGTTGTAAGGGCTGCTTGCCCATTTGAAATCGTGCGTCTGAGGCAGTTCTGTCTCAGACATCTTTGCCGGCGCGCTGATCTCAGGGATGCTTCCCGCACCGTTCTTGCCGGTCTGGTTTCCGTCATAGCCCCTGAGCAGAAGGTAACACCTCAACGCAAGCTCGAAGACATCGGCGGTGTTGTATTCCTTGCCGCCCACAGTGATCTTTGTGGTAGATGGAATATAATGGGCGTTCTCGACATTGAACTCCTCGTTCTCGCTCCCGGCGGCCGCAGGGGTCTCGCCGCTGATCATGTTGATTGTCCCGGTGGTCTTTTCCCAGATGCCAATCAATGTCACGTACTGCTCTGCGAAATCCTTGATCGTCGTACCTGTCGGAGGTACATAGGCTGCTTGTTTCACCTTGATGGCAAGACCATCCTTGACATTGCCTCCCTTGATGGTGACAGAACCCTCGCGGGCCTCTCCGGAGTTGGCTTTGACGGTGATCTGGATCTTTGCCGGTGACGCTGTCTCGCCTGATGCCGGGTTAACAGAGATCCAGTCTGCGTCTGCCGTGGCTGTCCATGCTTTCTTGGCGACAAACTGTGCTTCCACCGTCTCGCCTTCGGCTTTAGTCGTAACTTCCGTGGTCTTCAGCTCGATGTCAGGCATCTCGATTCCGTAGAAGTCGTAGTCGAGTTTGATGTCCTTTACCGCATCGTAGACATTTTCGGTGATTCCATTGTCCAGCAGATGCTTGTAGAATCTGCACAGAATGAGGAACGTACGCATCGGGGAGATGATTCCCCGGTAAGGTGGCATGACGAGCGAGCCGTCAGGATCCTCGTCATAGTTCAAGAAGTTTCCTATGCATCCCAGATCCTGGGCCCTTTTCAGGAACCAAGGGAGTGTACGTGCCATAAAGCCGAGATCGCAAGGCACCTTGTCCGAGAAGTTGATGACGCCGCAAGGCTCATCGGATTTCTCGTACCAAGGATATGATCCCCATGTCGCCCATTCGTCGGCTACGGGGATCTTCTCGCTGAGACTCTTGCCGTTGCCGAGGTTGTGTACAGGAGTGTTCCTTTCACTTTGTTTCAGGGCTGAACCCTCCTTGGTCACAAGGTCAAGGAACCCCTTGGCCGCTATCACGAAGCATTGGGCGGCGGTATATTCAGTGCCGGCCACTGTGATCGTGTGGTATGGCTGAAACTTAGGATCGTACTGATCCTTTCCGTCGGAGTACCCTCCGCTGTAAGGAATCGGGATGAAGTGTACGTTCTCCCATGCGCTGTTGTTGTCGGAGCAGTGGCTGCCGTCGGCGCTGACCGTACCGATGGTCTTCTGCCACACATCAAGGTAGGAGACGAGCTGCTCGGCGAAACCTCTGAGCGTGGCAGAGGCGGAAAGATACTCTGTGGACACGGAGGACGGAAGTTTTCCGTCGCTCTTGTAGGCGGCCACCGTTCTGGCCAAAGTCACGGTAGCGCGGTTGGTGGAGAAAGCTATGGCCTGACCGTTTCTGGTGAACAGGGTCTGGTTAGGAACCTGTCCTTTCTCTTTCATCGCCTGAAGCATCTTTTGGGCTATCGAGGCAACACTCTCCTCTCCTGTCACGGCGATGCTTTCTGAGTCGTAGCTGTCTCTGTCAGGGTGATCGGCAGCCTTGTAGTTCAGCACGTCAATGTCTCCTGATGTCTTTCCGGAGGTAAGGTTGGAGACAACCATGCAGAGGGCATGATGGTATTGTGGCTGCGTCAGACTCTTCCCGGCCACATCCAAAGAGGTTGGCAGGGTTGTAGTCTTCTCCCATGCCGAGTACATTGACGCGAACGCATCGATCAGATCCCGCTGCGAGATTGTCGCAACAGACTTTACATCGTCATTGTCCTCTTTTCCGTCTCCTTTGCAGGCCGTGATAAGCCCCGCGAGAGTCATCAAAGAGACAAGATAAATCCAGATTTTTTTCATAATGCTTTTAGTTTTGATAGTGTTATTATATTCATCATTCCATGTTGAATCGGGTCATGTCCGGGAATGTTCCGAGTCCGTAACGGAATAGCACGATTCCGCTTGCCCGGCTGTCCTTATAGACCTCGCAGTCTTTCATAATTCCATCCTCGTCCATCGGATAGACCTTGCTGTCATCCCCTTTGTAGGTGGTGGTTCCGGCCCAGCACTGTGCTCCTGCGGTGTTGTCGGCGAACTTGTTGGCGGCCCTTACGCATGCGGCGTCATTGTAGCCGTAGGAATACCTGTAGATCATCGGCATGAGGATGTGGATGTATTTTCCCATCTCGTTCTGGTCCTGTCCATAGTAGTAGTGTGAGTCATTGTCATCGGGCATCAGGGCCGCTGATGTGACAAGGCCCTCGTTGTAACTGTCGCACAATTCCCTCAATTCTCTGCAGCATCTGGTCACGGCTCCTACGGCGTTCACCTCTGCCGAAGGATTGTGCTTGTAGGCGGTTCCACCGAACCGTATGTAGTCCAGATGAATGCCTTTCACTCCGTAATCCTCTATGTAATCTTTGGCGTTCCGGGTGATTTCCTCGAAGATTTCATCCTTGTACCTGTTGTTCTCATCGTCAATAGGATTGATCCATCCGGAGGAATTGTGAAAGCATTGGATCCATGCGTGCACTGTGATTCCGATCCGTTCCGCCTCCTCGATGAATTCTGTCGTGGTCTTCCTTGAGGACGGATGAAATGCGGCATAGTTCAGGATGATGTGGTCGTAGCCTTTGGCTTTCAAGGTCTTCATCATCAAGCAGTCATCGGCCATGAGGCTTGGCAGATGTGCTTTCCATGCCCAGAAAGCGATATGACGCGTCTGCTCAAGATCGAAGATGACATTCTCTGTGGCCTTGCTTGAATATGTCAGGTTTCTCCACTGTCCGTCTCCGTCCGGGATTCGCTGGTAGCTACCTCTTGCTGTCTGAGCGTCCGGCGTACTGAAAGCCATACTTCTCACGAAATCGTCCACGGCTTTTCCGGTGGCGTTACGGGCAAGTCTAAGCTCGAACTCTGAATTTGAGGCGATTCCAGTGACAAGAGTCTCGTCCTCCGTTGACAGCACAAGACGTCCTCCTGATTCAAGCACGGTGCCTGACGGGGCGGTCCAGAGGCATTTGCCGGTGAAATACTGGTCGGTCAGGAACAGTCCCAGCCCGGAGACATCTACACTTTCCGTCCCTGTGTTGAGAATCTCCACCCACGACTGGGCGTCAGTTGTCTGGTCGTGGGCGGCGATTTCGTTGATAACCATCCCTTTATAGATGCTGATGTCATCCTTGCCACCTTCGGACTTGTCACATCCCCCGCCGACAAACAAAGCCGCGGCCAAGAATGAAATTAGTATGCTGTGTTCCATAGATTAGTTGACTTCCGCTGGTTCTTTTTTCAGGATTCCCTCGTTGAGGAGCCCTGCTTCCGCTTCCGTAAGCCCACCGTACTTTCTGATGGCGGTCTCGCAGGTGGTGTAGTCCAAAGACGGATTCCGCTCAACCATCGTACGGGTCAGCCTGTCCACGACCTTGTTGTTGATCAGATGCGCATGAACCATCCTGTTGCCCTCGACACGTCCGAGCCGGCACATGACGGTCGTGCTGATCATGTCACAGATGAGCTTTTGGGAGGTTCCGGACTTCATTCTGGTGCTTCCGGTGATGAACTCAGGGCCTGTGAGCACCTCCACTGGGTAGTCGGAGTATTTTGAGATAGGAGAATCAGGGTTGTTCACAAACGAACCTGTCGGGATTCCATGCTCGTGACAGGCTTTCAGGGTAGCCAGCACGTACGGCGTGTTTCCGCTGGCGGAGATTCCCACGACGATGTCTCTTGGCGATATGTTCTTTTCCTGAAGAGTCTTCCACCCTTCCTCCACATCGTCCTCTTTCTCTTCCAGATCAAGCACCAGATTCTCCACACCTCCGGCAAGGACGCATTGGATCATTTCAGGAGGGACTCCGTAAGTGTTCGGAATCTCCAGCATGTCCAGCACCGCCAGTTTACCTCCTGTGCCGGCTCCGCAGTAAAACATCCTGCCTCCGTTTCGGATCTGGCGCTCTATCGCGCTCACCAGTCTCTCAAGATCAGGAAGCACCTTTTCGATCGCAAGAGGCACTTTCTTGTCCTCTTCATTGATCTCGCGCAGCAGTTCAGCCACGCTCTTTTTCTCAAGATTGTCGTGCAGCGAGGGCTGCTCGGTAAGTCTTAATGTCATGATTATCAGTTTTATAAATATTTCTTAGTCTTTATTTCACCTATGGTTTTTCCATCCCTCACAAGGACGGCCTTGACAGTCTGGGACCTGTTGATCACAAAAGGCGCGGAGTATAACAGCGATCGCGGCCCGGGATCGCTTCCGTCCAGGGTGTATCTGACCTCCGAATCAGGAAGATCCGCCGTGATCGTGACCACCTTGTCGTAGGCGGTGTCTGGATGAAGTTCTATGTACGGGCTGAAAAAGTTCCGGCATGCCTTGATCCCCAATTGGTCAAGGATCCTGAAATGACGTTCAAGCCGTCTGGTGAAGGAATCCCAGTCTTTGTCAGCCTCGCTCCAACCGCTCTCGGCAATCGCGCACATCCGTGGCCAGGCCATGTATTCCACCCTTTCCGGTGTCGGCATATATTCGGTCCAGACGCATCCTTCAACTCCAGTTATGTACCTGCTCTCTTCATGGGTGAGCACCTGGGGAACCGGATTGTAGTCGTAGACTGTCCTCAGCATTGTCGGCCCGCCCATGGCAAGGGGTTCGTTGTCCGGATCTCCCTGCCAGTAGTCCAGATAGTATTTCGGATGCGGCGCCATCACTGCCTCGTGGTGCATTCTGGCGGCCTTTATCCCGCCTTCCTCTCCGAGCCATGACATCACTTTCGCTCCGGGAGCAAGCCCGCCTTGGAGAATCTCGTCCCATCCGATGATCTCACGCCCCTTGGAGTTCACATACTTCCCGATCCTTTGGACAAACCAGCTCTGCAACTCGAACTCGTCCTTGAGCCCAAGACGCTTTATCAGAGCCTGGCAATGAGGGCATTCCTTCCAGCTTGCCTTTGGGCATTCATCCCCTCCGATGTGTATGAGTTTCGACGGGAACAAATCCATGACCTCGTCCAACACGTCCTGAAGAAACCCGAACGTCTCCTCTTTTGGGCAATACACTTGACGGAATATTCCCCATCGTGTGGCGGTCTGGTATGTGCTGTCCAGCCCGCAACTGAGTTGAGGGTAGCATGCGAGTGCCGCAAGCGCATGTCCGGGCATCTCTATCTCCGGGATGATGGTGACATACCTTTCGGCGGCATATTCCACAAGATCACGAACCTGCTCCTGTGTGTAATACCCTCCGTATGGTTTTCCGTCGTAGATTCCGGAAGCCAGAGAGCCGATGACGGTTTCCTTCCTCCACTGTCCCTTCTCTGTCAGCAGAGGATATTTCTTTATTTCAAGACGCCACCCCTGATCTTCGGTCAGGTGCCAGTGGAACCTGTTCACCTTATGCAGCGCCATCATGTCGATGTACCTTTTCAGGAAGTCGATGTCGAAGAAGTGCAGGCAGCAGTCAAGATGCATTCCGCGATAGCTGAACCTCGGTGAATCCTCTATTCCGCAACAAGGAATATCCCAATGTCTCTTTCCGGTTCTTTCGTCAGAAAAGATCTCCGTTGGAAACAATTGAAACAAGGTCTGAAGCCCGTAGAACGCCCCCGCCCCGTCGCCATATTCAATGACAATCCTTTCGTTTTCGACCCGGAGCGAATATGCTTCCGTCGGGAGTCCGGTGTTCAGAAAAAAGATGCCTTCTGTCTCGGCCAGATCCATCGGCTTGGTCTTCAGTGTGTATCCTGAGACATTGGCCAGCCTCTCGTTGAGGAAACCGACCGTGCGTCGCACATCCGGGTCCTGCTCCAGATAGACCACCGTGTTTTTCCCGAGGGTGAAATGCCCGTCTCCTGTCTGTACGTGTGACGGCCACGGAATGACACTTATAGGGTTGTCATCCGGTTTCTCTGCCGTGCAGGCGATGGCGAGCGCCATGGTCAGCGATAGGATCAATCTATTCATGGTCAGAATCTCTTTTCAACTTCCTTCCCCACCTTCCTTCCGTCATGGGTGAATCCTTGCGCCCGCACCGTGGCGCCTTTTTCAGGAGTGAAGGATTTCATGAATATCCTTGAGTCCATTCCGGGTTCGCTTCCGTCCGTGGTGTAACGGATGGCGGCTCCCGGATAGTCCAGCATAAGATCAGCTCGCTCAGGCCGGGAAAGATTCACGCTGTCGTAGTCAAAAATCACATTCCAATAGGCCTCGGAACAGTTCACCCCGGCGATCTCAAGCCGCCTCAGTTCTTTCTCCATCCTTACCCTGAATGACTGCCAGTCCTTGTTTTGCCGCTTGGTCCATCCCACCTCTGACAATGCGGATGTCCTCGGAAAAGCCCAGTACTCGGCCGTCCTGCTGTCGGGAATATATTCACCCCAGACGCAACCCTCGACTCCTATGATGTACTTTGCGCTGAGTTCAGGAAGGGAATCCACCGCCGGGAAATAATTGTAGGCTTTCTTAAGTGTGAGAAGCCGAGGTTGGGCTTTGGGCTCTGTCTGCGGATCTTCCTGATAGTAATTGAAATAGCACCAACGGTCAGGCGAGAGGATCACTTGATGTCCTCGTCTGATCCCCTTGGCCGCCGGAGCGTGTCCTCTGTAAGATTGTGCTATCATACCGTCCACGGAGCTTCCGTCCAGAATCTCGTCCCAACCGATCACAGTCTTTCCGTGATTCCGCAGGAATGTGCCGACCCGGTTCACGAAATAGGACTGAATCTCATCGTAACTCTTCATCCCTTTCTTTTTCATCAAGTCTCGGCAGACCGAACTCTCTTTCCATGCTTTCTGCGGACATTCGTCTCCTCCGATGTGCCAGTACCTTGAAGGGAACAACGGCAGCATCTCCGTGAAGACATCCTCCAAAAACTTGAACGTGAACTCGCTCGGACAATAGACATCGTCTTTGACACCCCAGCATGTGGACACCTCGTAGGTCTTGGTTGGGTCACATGACAATTGCGGGTATGCCGCCAAGGCCGCCGTGGAATGCCCCGGAATCTCTATCTCGGGGATGACGGTCACGTGCCGCCGCCTTGCGTATTCAACAATCTCCTTGATGTCCTCCTGGGTGTAGAATCCGCCTTGAGGCTTTCCGTCAGGGTCCTTCCCGTCGTAATCCGCGGTGAATGGCCTCTTCGATCCCACTTCGGTGAGCAGCGGGTACTTCTTTATCTCAATCCTCCAACCCTGGTCTTCCGTCAGATGCCAATGGAACATGTTCAGTTTGCGTGCAGACATCAGGTCTATGAACTTTTTCACGAATTCCTTCGGGTAGAAATATCTTCCGCAGTCCAGCATCATGCCCCTGTAGGCGAACGCCGGCCTGTCGTCGATCTCGCAGCACGGCACGCTCCATCTGACGCCGGAGACTTTATTCAGTGAATATATTTCCGGAGGAAGCAGCTGAAGGAATGTCTGCAAAGCATAGAACGCACCGGCTGAAGTGGTAGCCTCCACGAGAACTTCCTTTGGCGATACGCTCAATCTATAT
>CAKVBK010000054.1 GCA_934725285.1 uncultured Bacteroidales bacterium
GTAATTGCCTCCTTGCGAAAGTTGAGATGGAATGTCTGATGAACTGAATATTCTGCTGACAAATGACGATGGCTATCGGGCCGGAGGCATTCATGCACTGGCTGACATCATGCGTCAATTTGGCAGAATCACGGCGGTCGCGCCGAAATTCCACCAGTCCGGGATGTCAATGGCAGTCTCGATGGGGGGGCGGGCGATCGCCTACAAGGAACTTCCTGAAAAGGACGGAGTGCGGTGGTCTTACCTTGACGCGACTCCGGCGAGCTGCGTGAAGTACGGCCTGGACGAGATTTTCTGGCCGAATAAGCCGGATGTCGTGGTCTGCGGAATCAACCATGGATCCAACGCTGCCACGGCGGCGAACTATTCAGGGACCCTCGGCGCGGCGGAGGAGGCCGCGTTGAACGGAATATTCGGCATTGGAGTCTCGCTTGACACAATGAGCATGGATGCGGACTTCTCTGTTGTCAATGAATATTTCCCCGACATATTCAGAAAACTTTGGGCACATCACAATCCTAAGTCGGGAATATATTATAATGTGAATTTTCCGAATATTCCCGCTTCGGCTGTCAAAGGCATCCGTGTCGGGCATCAGGGGCTTGGGCATTGGGAGAAGGAATTCAAGCCGTGGGACGCCGGGATATTCGCGAAAAGAGGTGTCAGCCCCGAGGATCTTGGTCACTCATCATTTCCCAAGGCTGAGGAAGGGGAGAGGCTCTACATGATGGTTGGTGACTTCAAGGACGATTCCCCTGCGGATGACGTTCTGGCGGACCATCACATCCTTGCCGATGGCTACATCTCCATCGTTGCCCACAACATCAACAGTTCGGACCACGAGGAGATCGCCCGGCTGAGCGGCCTCGGATTCAACGAGGATTTTTAATGAATATGCCAATGGATATGCCAGTACGGCGTTGACTGAATAATCAAGGAATATGCGCTACTACATCATAGCCGGCGAGGCGTCCGGGGATCTGCACGGATCCAATCTTATGAGGGGGCTTTACGCCGAGGACCCCGAGGCCGACATCCGGTTTTGGGGCGGAGGACTGATGGATGCCGTCTATCATGAGCACCAGCAAGGAACAGGTCTTGTGAAGGACTACAAGGATGGGGCGGTCATTGGGTTCACTCAGATCCTGATCCACGCCAGGGCGTTCGCCAAAAGGTTCACGGACTGCACGACTGACATCCTGCGATGGAAACCGGATGTTGTGATACTCATCGACTACCCGGGATTCAATTTCCGTGTCGCCGAGTTTGCCCACAAGGCCGGATTCAAGGTCTTTTACTACATCGCCCCGAAGGTCTGGGCCTCAAGAGAGAGCCGTGTGAAGAAGATCAAGGCCTTTGTGGACAAGCTTTTCATCGTGTTCCCGTTTGAGATTCCGTATTTCACGAAGAAAGGTGTTGACTTTATATATAAAGGTAATCCCCTGATCGACGCCATAGACAACTCGGAAGCCTTCAAGGAGACCCGGGAGGAGTTCCTTGCCAAGACAGGACTTCCGAACAAACCGATGATCGCCCTTCTGGCCGGATCCAGAAACGGGGAGATCAGCTCTATGATGCCGACCTTCATGGAGTTCGCCGACAAGCTGCACGCTTTGCCAGAATATTCAGACTACCGCTTCGTGGTGGCCGCCGCTCCCGCTCGTTCCGAGTCCGACTATGCAAAGTACATCGGGGGACGTGAATATGTCAGTGTGGTTTTCGGCCAGAGCTATGCGGTGATGCGTCACGCCAGGGCCGCCGTGGTCAACTCAGGAACCGCCTCGCTGGAATGCGCGCTGATCGGGACACCTCAGGTGGTGGCTTATAAGGGGGCAGAGATCAACTTCTTGATCGCAAAGATGATAATCAAGATCCAGTACATAAGTCTCGGCAACCTGATCCTCGACAGGATTTGTTTCCGTGAGCTTCTCCAGTACTATTTCACGCCTGACAATGTGCTGTATGAGGTGCGGAGAATGATAGAGGATGAAGAGTATCGTTCCGCCATGCTTGCGGGCTATCAGGAGATCCGTGACGCTCTCGGCGGCGAGGGGGCTTCCGCAGCTGTGGCCAGGGCTATGATTGAGGAACTTAGAAAGTAGTTTGGGGTATGGTCTCTTCGACAAGCTCAGTGACCGAAGTATAGCGACCGCAAAAGGCATTGGTCACTGAGCTTGTCTAAGTGACTGACAGGACAGAATAACAATAATATGAAAATGAAAAGAATAGCGTTGATCGCATTGATGATTGTGGCAGGAACCGTTGCGGCATATTCACAGACGGGGCTGAATCTGCCGACCGAGGTCTATGTCGAGGGAGGAAAGCATCACGTTCAGGGCATAGCGTATGACAAGACGGCCGGGCGGATGTACTTTTCTTTTACGACGAGTTTCCTGAAAACAGACCTTGAAGGAAACGTGATTGGTTCCATTGACAGGATTCAGGGGCATCTTGGCGCGATGACATTCAATCCTTCCGACAGAAAGGTCTATGCCTCGCTTGAGTGCAAGGATGATGTCATTGGCGCCGGATTGTCCACGTTCGCGAAAGGGCGTTCAATGTTCTACATCGCCATAATCGATGTGGACAAGGTGACCGAGGTCGGAATGGATTCGGAGGACAACGACGCTTTCCGCATAGTGTGCGTCAAAGAGGCCACACATGATTTCCATATGACAGGATTCGCCGACCAGAATTACGAGCACTTCTACGGCTGCTCTGGAATCGATGGAGTTACGATCGCCCCTAAACTGGGCAAGAAGAGCGGAAAGAATTACCTCTATGTGGCCTATGGCATCTATGGCGACAATGCCCGCAACGACAACAACCATCAGGTGCTGCTCCGCTATGACATCAAAAAGTTGAATGAATATGCCGGCAAGGTGAAGTTCGGGGATTTCTATGCGGAAGGCCCGGCGAAGCCTCTGGACAAATATTTCGCCTACACGGGCAACACAAACTGGGGTGTTCAGAATCTTGCGTATGACGCTGAATCCGGGAAAATGTTCATGGCTGTGTACAAGGGCAGGAAGAGCATATTCCCGAACTATGACATCTTTATGTTCGATGTCTCTGAGAAGCCGGTCAAAAGGAGCTTGGCAGGAGTTCTGTACGACATCACCAAACATAAGGTGATAGGATCTTACGAGAAGCCTGTGCCGGGCTTCTACTTTAAGTATGGATCAACAGGAATATGTCCGGTCGGAGACGGCTTGTTCTATTTCGCCGAGCCTGGTAAAAACCCCGCTGCCGGAAAGCAATACTCCAGAACCCATCTTTATCGCTGGACAGGAGATTCCGCCAGACCTTTTGACAGATTATAGGTTTGATGGCCACTTCTACAGGCGCAGAGAACGCGGCTTAGGCCCGTGAGCATGTCGAAGCTGGGTTCAACGTCTCGTCACACTGAGGTCGACAAGTCCCGGAACTCCCTTCACTACAGCCTTGTCGGTGAACTGCCACCATGTCCAGCCTTCGAAAGACGGCTGGTCTTTTTCGTAATGCGCTATCCACACCGGATAGTTATCCGTGATGTCCTTGCCGAGGCAATCTTTCGCAAACGATGCCCCGGTGTAGACGATCGGTTTCTTGCCATAATGTTTTTCGATGGTCCTGAGCCATTTGAGAGCTTCTTCGTTCAGTCTTTCCCTCGATCCTCCGCGATGTATTGTCTCTATGTCCAGAACCGGTGGCAAATCTTTGAATCTCAGGTCACCAACAGTTTTGATGAACAGTTTTGCCTGAGTCTCTCCGTCCTTGGAACTCCTGAAAAAATGATATGCTCCTCTCCGTAGACCTGATCTGCCGGCGTCCCGCCAGTTCCTCATGAAATCCTTATCGACCAACGACACACCTTCCGTAGCCTTGATGAAAATGAAACTGACCGGTTTGATGTCTTTGGCCAGATGGTGATCCCTGATTGTTCTGCCACGCTTGTCTGTCAGTACGTAAAGTGAGTCCCAGACGATGCCGCCGGCGTTGTGATGGGAAATGTCGATCCCGTAGCGCCAGTCTCCGGGTGGTACCTTGGCTCCGGTCTCGTGCCCGCTGCCGCCGTCACGGCTGAGGAGCATAATCACCATGGCCAGAATGACAGACGCGGCGATGCCGACAGCCGTCCAGACTCCTATATTCACTTTCCTGGGCTTTCTCTTTTTCCTTCGTGAGCGTTTTGTCTGGCATGCCTTCGTTCTTTGTGTGCCGGCTTTTTTCCGGGAAGCTCCGCTTTTGTCTTTCCCACGTTCTTTGCTTTCGGTTTCCTCGCCGGCACCTTTGTTTTTCGCTTTCACGTTCGCGGCACCTTGAATATTCTTGTTTTTCGCCTCTGGCATATTCATAAAATCCTTGAAACCGCGGCAACCGTGGCCACCGCCTCACAAAATTAATGAATATTTCTGACTATCTTTGTGCGATGTATATTAAATGACTATGAACTGGTTCATCGAGATGTTCACGGAATCGTCTTATATTCAAGCGATTCTCGTCCTGTCGCTGATTTGCGCCGTTGGCCTTCTTTGTAACAAGATCAAGATCAAAGGAGTCAGTCTCGGTGTCACTTTCGTGTTTTTCGCCGGAATCATCATCGGACACTTCGGCCTCAGCGTTGATCCCAGTATGTTGGCTTTGGCTCAGAATTTCGGCCTTGTGCTGTTTGTGTTCACTCTCGGTTTGCAGGTGGGGCCGAGTTTCTTCCCTTCATTGAAGAAAGGTGGCATAAAACTGAATATACTGGCGTTCGCCGTGCTTCTGGTCGGCACTCTGATGACGTTGGGAATAAGCAAGTTATGCGGTATGTCGCTGCCAGTGGCGACTGGTCTTCTTACCGGTGCGGCGACCAACACGCCGATGCTTGGCGCTGCGCAGCAGACCCTCCTGCAGGCCGATCCTGGGGCGGTGGATGTCTCGAACCAGATGGCCACGGCCTGCGCTGTCGGCTATCCTTTCGGTGTGATCGGCGTGATCCTTTGTGTGGTGATTCTCTCGGCCATATTCCGTAAGAAGCAACACTCTAAAGACCTACACGACAACCAAACCTTCATCACTGAGTTCCGGGTGAGCAATCCGGCCGTTTTCGGCAAGACCATCCGTGACATAATGAAGGACGCGCACGTCCGCCTTGTCGTGTCCAGGGTTTGGAAATATGGAGGCGAAGGCCGCGGGCAGGTGATCATTCCAGACGGTGACACAGTGCTTGAGGAAGGGGAACACGTGCTTGTGCTGACCCGTGAGAAGGACGCCGGGTCGGCGGAGCAATTGTTCGGTGAGAAGGTCGTCAAAGACTGGAACAAGAAGGACATAGACTGGAACCATCTTGACGGAATGCTTGTGTCACGTCACATTTTTGTCACCAAGGCAAGCGTAAACGGGTCAAAGCTCGGAGATCTGCATCTGCGCAACGTTTACAGGATCAACATCACAAGGGTCAACCGAGCAGGTATTGACCTGCTTCCGTCCCGTGACCTCAGGCTTCAGATCGGGGACAAACTGACTATAGTCGGTGAGCAGAAAGCGATTGACCGTGTCGCGGAAGTCCTTGGCAACCAGGAAAAGGAACTGCGCAATCCGAATCTTTTGTTCATCTTTGTCGGGCTTATGCTCGGATTGATTCTGGGCAGTCTTCCTATCTCCATTCCTGGAATGAGCGTTCCGATCAGACTTGGGATAGCCGGAGGACCGATTTTGATCGGAATCCTGATGGGGGCTTTCGGGCCGAGGATCCATCTGACCACCTACACGACGCATAGCGCTAACCTGATGCTCCGTCAGTTTGGGTTGACTGTCTATCTTGCCGGCCTTGGGCTCAGCGCCGGTCCGGATTTTTTCGAGACGGTGTTGAGGCCTGAAGGCTTGCTGTGGATCGGGGCCAGTCTTCTTCTGGCAATCGTTCCGGTGCTGTTGGTGGGTTTCGTCGCGTCCAGGTTCTGCAAGACGGACTATTCGGAGAATGTCGGGATGCTTTGCGCTTCTATGGCCAACCCTATCGCCCTGAACTATGCCCTCACCACGGTTGATGACGATGAGCCTTCTGTCGCCTACGCGACAGTCTATCCGGTGGAGATGTTCCTGCGTGTGATCTCCGGACAGGTGCTGATGCTGCTTTGATTTTCCGGTAAATTTGCTGGTAAATTTAGTCGCGGGGTAGTAAATTTCGCCAATTCACGAAATTTACTACCTTGATTATTTTGTACTTACAAGTCCAGTGCGTACATTTGCCCATAATCAAAACTTGACCAATTACCCTTGGCATAGTTTGATGACCATGTTTTGTTTGCCTCTGTTTGGCTTTGAGAAGAAGATTGAACACATATAACAGACATATAGAACCAGATAATTTCATATAGTGATTTATTTTGATTTAATTTATGGGAATATTTAGAAGAAAGACCGGCATGGCCATTACCGCTCTGCTGTGTCTGGCATCCACCGTTGCTTGCACGGACTATTCATCGGACATCGATGATGTGCACAGGAGGCTGGATGGCCTTGAGGACAATCAGATCGCGTCCATTGAAAATCAGATCAAATCGATCAATTCCACGATTCCGCAGTTGGAGAAGGCCGACGCTGATTTGAAGAAATTGATTGAGAACCTTCAGACGACGGCGGACGGACTTGAAAAGTCGATCGCCGAGAACGGTAAAAGCATCTCGGATCTGAAGACGGACCTCGAAAAGGCTGTGGAGGACCTTGGAAACAGCGACAAGGCGGACAAGGAATATCTTCTTGACTCGCTCGGCAAGGCCAAGGCCGTGCTGTTTGCGTTGCTGGAATCCGAAAAGGCAGAGATGAACGGCAAACTCGCCTTGGTCAACAGCACGATCTCTGATCTGCAGAAGAAAGATGCCGACCTTGAGAAGAAGATTTCGGATCTGAAGGCTTACACCGACAAAGAACTGAAAGAGATCAAGGACTGGGCCAAGGCGACATTTATGACTTTGGACCAGTACAATGCCATTGTGGACCAGATCGGAGGAATCAAGGGTGTGTTGGCCGGCCTCAAGACCTCGATGACGAATCTTGAGACCCGCATGACGAAGAAATATTCAGATGATCTGAAGACAGCGGCGGATGGAGTGAAATCCAAGCTTGGCGAAGAGGCCGATGGCCTGAAAGACAGAATCGACAAAGAGGTCGCTGACATTACCAAGGCCTACACCATCGCCATCGCCACCGCCCGCGATGAGATGGAAAAGTGGTGGAGCGAAAGCCTGAAGAAATCCATCAGCGATTCCGAGAGCTCGATGAAGTCATGGGTGAACAGCACTCTGGACGGCTACTGGACAATCGTACAGACCAAGAATTCCCTCAAGGCGCTTGATGATGACATCGAAAAACAGCTTGAGGCGCGGAAGACTTTCCTGAAAAACCTAATCGAAGCCAATACGGCTGACATCAAGGCTTTGAATGACAAATTGAAAGAACTCGATGAGGCGGTAAAGAAAAACTCGGATGACATCAATGCTGTAGACAAGGCTCTGGAAGAAGCCAAGGAAGATCTCACCGAAGCCTACACGGATGCGATTTCCAAGGCGATCTCTGAATATGAGGGCACTTTCTCAGTTGAGATCAAGTCCCGGATAGCCTCTGTGAACAATAGCATTGAGACGAAAAACAAGGCTATAGAGAGTAAGGTGCTGTCTCTTGAGGAGTCTGTCAGCAGTTTGAATGACAAATTGTCTGAATTTTTGAATGCCAGTGTGTCTTTAAGAATCCAATCGGTGGAATGGTTCCCGACTTCCACGGATGGAAAGGAGATCCTTTACTATGACAAAGGTGATCCGGATTTTCCTGAAAGTGAGAGCTACAAGTACATCAAATACATCAAATTCCGGTTTGATGTTCGTCCGGCAAGTGAAGCGGCCAACATCACAGCGGATCTGCTGTCTGCACGTCTGCTTTACACCAAGACCAGAGCTGCCGCCGGAGAGGATGTGGCACTGGACATAACTGATTTCAGTAATTCGTTCGGAGTCATTACCGTTACCATTGACGCATCCAAGGTCGATAAGGCTTTCATTGACGGCAAGATCCCGGCGAGTGTGGCCGTGGCTGTCGGAAATATCAGCACGGAATATGTTCCTCTTAAGGCTCAATCCCTTGAGGATCCTGTGATCCGTTATACCACAACTGACGGAAAAATGCTGCCGGACAGTGAGATTACAGGAGTGAGAGGTTTTAGTAAAGAAGGCGGCATTCTGAACAGGAAGCACATCTATGGCAGGATTGACTTTACGGGAGCTGAGATTGGCAAACTGTTGCTGGACCTCAGGAGAAGCACTTGGAAAGGATCCACATTGGAGAAAATAAAGATTTGCAGGCCTGTAGAGGCTCTGAATAAGTATTTTAATTCAGAAAGGACAGTGCTGTTTAAAAACCAATGGAGTCTTAGTTTTGCGTATCTGGAAAACTTGGATGTTTCGCAAGTCATAGATTTTGATGAGATGTTTTATCAATGCTGTATGCTGAGAGATTTGAGAATTTCGTCTTGGACGCCTAAGCCTCAGCGAATGGTCAGTACGTTTGAACTCTGCTATAATTTAGAGAAGGTGAATCTGTCGGGATGGGATGTGAGTGAGTTTGATAATCGCATTTCTTATATGTTCCTATCTTGCATGGGGCTTAGAGAGGTGTATTTGGATAACTGGAATCTGGCTAAATTTGACCCGTATAAAAATCCGAGGATGATGGATGATGTTTTCTCTGGTGTTCGCACCGATATGAAAGATCACGATTTGAAGATATACGTCAGGAACAGCAATAAGGTGACCGTGGACGCTGTGAAAAGAATGGTCGCTAACTCACACGTCCATATGGGTGTGCCGACCGAGGCTACTATCATCACCAAATAATACGAAATATTAAACTTAATGAATATAAACACAATGAATATGAAAAAATATATTGCCGCCCTATTCGGTGCGATCGCCCTTGTGGCTTCCGGCTGCGCGGATTATGACTCTGACATCAAGAACCTTGAGCAGAGGATCGATGAGATTGAGAGCAACCAGATTAAATCCATCGAATCGCAGATAAAAAACATCAACGAGTCGCTTCCGAAGTTGGAGCAGGCTGACAAGGATCTCAAGGGGATGATCACCGCTCTTGAGGGTACTGCGGACGATCTCGCCAAGTCATTGGCCGACAACTCGAAAAACATTTCTGATGTGAAGTCGGAACTTGAGAAAGCCGTGAAAGAGCTTCAGGCGAGCGACAAGAAGAACAAGGAGGAGCTCATCGCCGCGATCAACACCGCCAAGGGAGAGGTCATAGCCAACCTTGAGTCCGCGAAGACCGAGATAGAAGGCAAGCTGGCCACCATAAACAAAACGATCGCGGATCTTCAGAAGAAGGATGCCGAACTTGAGAAGAAGATCTCCGACCTTAAGGAATATGTTGACAAGGAAATCAAAGGCACCAAAGACTGGGCGACCGCGACATTCGCGACATTGACGCAGTACAACGGCATTGTGGAGCAGATCGCGGGAATCAACTCGGAGATCAGTGGCCTGAAGAAATCCCTTACAGACCTTGAGACACGCCTTACGAACAAGTTCGCCGAGGATTTGAACAAGGCAGTCAGTGACTTAAAGAATGAGATCGCTGATGAGGTCTACGGTCTGAACGAGAGAATTGACAAGGAGGTGTCTGACATCACCACTGCCTACACGACAGCCATTTCCACCACACGTGATGAGTTGGAGAAGGCTTGGGCCGCCAATCTTAAGGCATCCATTGAAGAACTGGAGAAATCCATGAAATCTTGGGTGAATGAGAAGCTCACCGCTTACTGGACAATAGAGGAGACCAAGGCTGCCCTTGAAGCCCAGAAGACCGATCTCGAAACCCAGTTGGAAGCCCAAAAGACTCTTTTGAAAGGTCTGATTGACGCCAACACCGGCGACATCACCAAACTGACAGAGGCTTTGGAGAAGACCGAAAAGAACATCGAGGCCAACACCAAGGCTATTTCCGACTTGGAATCCGATTTGGAAAAGGCCAAGACTGACATCACGACAGCGTATGAGAAAGCCATCAGTGATGCGATCTCTGCCCTTGAGGGCAGGCTTGACACCAAACTGACGAATGAGATCAAGGCCGTCAATGACAGGATAGATAAGATTGTCAGTGATTGGGAGAGCCGCATCAAATCCTGTGAGGACCAGGTGAAAGACGCTATTGACAAGATGAACGAGGCCCTGAAGGATATGGGCGCGGACGGTAAGATCCAGTCTGTGACCTATCGCCCGGAGTATTCTGATGGTGTGCATAATGTGTACAGGGAGGATAAGTCGTTCCTGATGAGGTTTGAGGTTCGTCCCGCAGCTGTTGTGTCTAAATTGAATGCGGGCAATGTGAAGATGCAAGCCTACGTGGATTGGGGAAGAGGTCAATGGAGGGCAATTGACCTTACCGTCAAAAGTATCGTGCCGGAATCAAACGGAGTGATTGCTGTAAAGGCTTCGGCTGAGGCCATCAAGAGCTCTTCGGCAACATTCTTTGACGCCGCGTGGTCGTATACCACTTACGCGAAGCTTCTCATTGAGGATGCCGAGCAAGGTTGGGAGATTTCATCCGGTTTCGTCCCTCTTAAAGTCGTGGACGGACGCTTGGATCCGAAAAAGGAAATCAATGGCCACGAATATGTCGAGATGGGTGACGGCCTGAAATGGGCCACCTGCAACATAGGTGCGTCGACTCCTGAGGAAGTCGGATCGGAATTCGCCTGGGGTGAGACGGAAACGAAATCTGGGTATTATCTGACGGATAATTACAAATGGTACGAGAATGGGAACTACACCAAATACAATTTTGATGATGGCAAGACCGTTCTTGAATCATCAGATGATGCCGCCACAGTCAACTGGGGAGACTCTTGGCGTACTCCGACCAATGAGGAGATCGTTAATTTATTGAATAAAAAGAATTTTGAGTGGAAATATGATGATGCGAAGAAGGGCTTTTCAGTGACAAGCAAAATCTCTGGTTATGAAGGGAACAGCATCTTCTTCAAATCAAAGGAATATTACTGGAGCTCAACTCGTTGGGGAGATGAAATAAATGCATATGCTATATATGTGGGGACTTCAATGACTAATCAACATGCTGATTGTACTATGGCGGGTCTTCCAGTCTTGCGCTACAGTGATGCAAAGGTACGCCCGGTTTCAAATTGAGCCGTGAAGGTTAACACTCTGATTAGTAAATAATACACAAATTCTCCTCCTGCCCGGCCCGGGTGGGAGGAGATGCTTTTATTTGGCTTACTTACAAGACTTTGCCCTCCACGTCTGATCACTTATAGATTCTGGTGCGGATGAATCGGTAGAGATCCGGGAGGATTAGTACCGGTGAGGTGCAGATAAGGATCCAGCCCCAATCGGTGAGAGGGAGAGGGGAGACCTCGAAGAAGGCTCCGAAACAGTTGACGATCAGGAACTGGCCTATTAATATGATCCCGGCGACCAGAAGACAGCCGTAGCAGGCTGAT
>CAKVBK010000055.1 GCA_934725285.1 uncultured Bacteroidales bacterium
CGCCAACAGTAGGTCGCAGAGCCTCTCGAAGCGCACCGGACGAAGTCAAAGCCTTGACTATCCGAGACAAAACATCAAGAGGAAGCACCGATGGGGTGCCTCCTCCTATGTATAACGTGTTGACCGCATCGTGAGCGGACATGTTCATTGAAAGTTCCTCATTACGACTGCGGATCTCCGCGATGACGGTGTCAGCATATTCATTGAACGCCTGACCGTTCCGGCATATTTCCGAATAGAAGTCACAGTAGGTGCAGAAGCTGCCGCAGAAAGGAACGTGAAGGTAGATCACTGATTATCGGAGCAAGAGTTCGGTCTTGCCGAGGAAAGCCTGGGAGGTGTAAGCCTCGACGGTGTAGATTCCGGCCTGGTAGGAAGGAATGTCGTTGAGGTAGATGCTCAAGTCCACTTCCTTGCCCTCGTAATCAACCTGACGTGACGCTGACGCGACCATCGTCTGTCCATTGAAGGTGAATGAGGTCTGAGTGCTGTTGGTGAGGAGGATTCCGTCAGGATCCTTGACACGGAGATAAACTCTAACCGGTCCCTTCGGAGCCAGATCGTTCTCGACAAGGCTCAGGGAAGCGAGAAGCCTTACCACTCTGCTGCTTCTGTCGGTGACCTTGTCTGAGCCGTTGTAGGCGGCGACACTCAAGCCTCTGGACTTGATGACGGAACCGGCGGCCACCTGGCCGGAAAGGTTCTCGACCTGACCCTTGAGGTCGGCGTTCTCGGCACGGCTCTCAGCGGCCTCTCGACGGGCGGCAGCGGCATCAGCTGTCAGTTTGTGATTCAATGTGTTGAGGGAATCGATCTGCACGATGTAGTTTCTCATGATGCTGCGCAGGGTTCCGAGTTCCTTCTCGTACTGACGCATCTTGCGGCGGTTCGTGGCCTCGGTCTTCTGGATTCTCTCTATCAACTGGTTGACCTCTTCCTTGGATGAGTCCAACTGGCTGTTGATGGAAGCGTAGTCGGATGACAGGCTGTCATAGTCGCCCTTCAAGGCGATCATCTGCTGGGTAAGGTCGTCCTTCTCAGCGTTAAGGTCCTTTACAAGGCTGGAATGATAAAACATAAAGTAAGCAAGTACTCCAGCAAGAATAACCGCCACCGCCACAAGAATCCACATCACCTTCTTGAGGCTTTCATTCTTTCTCTCCTGCTCTTCGCGCTCACGGCGCTCCTGGATAGGATCTATTTCTGCCATAGTCTTTCGATTTAATGATTAATGACACAAAAATAACAAAACATTTCGTAATTTTGTCTCGACAGCAAAAATCGGACTATTATGAAATATTTTATCAGAGCGGTCAAGTACTTTTTCTACTTTACAATCCTGTTTGTGGTCATTATGGCGGCGCTGGTGTTCGTCGGAGTTGTCAAAGCCGATGTCAGCCTGATGTTCCGCGACGGCTACAAGTCCCTGTGGCAGATCGCTTTGTTGTTCGCATTCGTGTCAGCTTTCTACCCAAGATTCGGCTTCATCAAAAGATCCGTCTTGCTTAAAGGTGAATATTCCGACCTTCGTGGCGGGATTATTGAATATATGGAGATGCGCGGCTACCGTCTCGAAAGCGAGAACGGCGAGAACATGACATTCCGCCTCCGCTCCAAGTTCAGCGCCATGTTCAAGATGTTTGAGGACAGGATCACGATGACCCGCGAGCTCGGCGGCTTTGAGGTGGAAGGCCTCACCAAGGAGGTGGTGCGGATCGTCGGCGGACTGGAGTACAAATTCCGTGTGCCGGACGTGGAATAAGAGATGAATATGCCAACGTGGCGATCCAAAGCCTCTAAAGTATAAGTATAACCCTTTAATATTCAAAGATTATGGCAGAAGAACTCAAGACTGTCGCGAAGTTTGACAACGCGATGAGCGCCCACATCACCGCGGGTATGCTCAATGAGAACGGCATCCCTGCCGCAGTGTTCGGGGAAAACTCCTCCTACGTTTCACTGAATTATGTTGATCCCGTCGAGGTCAAGGTCAACGCCGCCGACTACGATGAAGCCATGGCCATTCTGGCCCAAGAAGACAAGGCAGAGTAGCCATTACCGAATATGCTGACTCGCTTAGTCAGCGAAACCATCAGGCTGCCGGGTGCAAAGAACAATGTTTTGCACCCAGCAGCCTCTATTTCAACCATCACGGGTGCAATAAGGCTGGCTACTCCTTGTCAAGGATATTCTTGGCGGCGAAGGAGAGAGCCTCGTAGAAATCCTGTCCGAAGACTGAGACCAGGGGCTCGCGGAGGAACTCGTAGACGTGGGTGCCCTCGCGGAGGCCTTTCTCGTAGGCATCCTTGCATATTCCCCAACGATGCAGGTTCAGGGCCTGGCCGCCGCCGGTGAGTTTGGTGACGCGGATCGGGTAGAGCCAGCAGGACTGCGGTTTGCGGAACTTGCAGGTGCCTTGAAAGAAGCATCTCTCGATGGAGCAGAAGCAGTTGCCATCCTCGTCGAAGGTGGTGTAGGCGCACTCCTCGGTCTGATCCACGACCGGGGTCACTATGTCCCCGTCACGGTCGATGGAGAAAAAGCCTTCCTTATCGATCTGCGCGCGCCCCTGAGGCCTCATCAGTTTTGAATACACAGGATAGTTCTCCTCCAGAGGCTCCAACTCGGACTCTTCAAGGGGAGCGCCGCTGTCACCGATTATACAGCAGCAACCTTTGCAGACCGCGCAGTCACAGGCGAAATATTCAGTGACGACATCCTCCGACACAAGGACATCTCCTATTTGGATGATGGTTCCGAACTTATTGTTTGACGACATATTCAATTCTCATTCCTTCGGACAGGGCCCCGAAGATTTCCTTAACCTTGTCGGCAGAGACGCTGCCGATTCTGTTGTTATAACCGGTCAGCACATCCTTTCCGCCGGAATAGCGCATCAGGATGGCATCCACATAGTTCTTTGGATCAGCGAGATAGGTTGAGTAGCTGTTGGTGAGCAGAGACTTGCATGAAGCCAGCTCGGCGGCGTCCACCGGCTTGGAAAGCACGTCCTCGATTGTCTTTCTGGCGGCCACAAGGGACTTCATCGGCTGGTCCGAGCCGCTGTCCACACCGTAAGGAAGGCCTGATTCCGGCACAGGAGAACACGTGAATATCAATTCCAATGCCTCCTGAGGCCAGACACTGAAACGGTCGGTCATCCTGACGCAGAACCCGTGCTCGGCCATCACGCCGGTCAGTCTGCGCTGGAGAGCCAGGCCGGCCACTTTGAAGGCCATGTAGTTCTCGGTCGTGAACGGTTCGGCGCATGCCATGCCTATGCTTATGCTCACCGGAGTCCCGATCCTGGAATATGTCGTCGCCCCCGTGCGCAGCTTGTAAGGAGAGAACTGCCGCACTGACAACGACTTGCTGACGCGGAATCCGCCAAGGTACTGGCACATGATCTTCTGCACCGGCTCCGGTGAGAGGTCACCGACAATAACAAGGACTCCGTCATTAGACTTGATGAACTGACTGTCAAAAAAATCATTGGCATCCCGCATAGTTCCGTCAACCAATCCGGACGGAGTCCTGACAGCGGAATAATCATAGTCCGGGTACATCAGGCTGTCCAGACTGGCCGGCTTGAGGGAAGCCAGTTCCATTTTGCGCCACGACTCAAACGCCGGGTCGGACGCTCTTCTCTGATTAGCCACCGACAACAGGGATTTGAGGACCAAGGTCAGTCTGTTCGAGGGAGCGCTGCCGGACAATCTCAAGTCTGAAGTGGACACCGAGCAGGCCATCTCCACTCCCTCAGCCTTCAATGTCTTCTCAAAATCGCCGCCCGGCATCCCGGCGATGGTACAAAGCCCAAGCATATCGGAAAAGAACGCGCCCTCGCCCCGCCTCAGGTTACGGACCGTTGAGTACCCGCCTTTGATCATCAAAGAATAGTTGAACCGTCCCTTGGTGTCCATTTTCTTGAAAATCACCTTCATTCCATTGGAAAAAGTCCACATCTCGCCGTCAGACACCGGTTCGGAGGCCACAGACCTCAACTTCACCTTGTTCTTCTCGTTCCACAAATCCGTGGAATCTCTCTGGCTTGTTTTCCATTGGTATGTTGGCTTATGCAGAAGCGCCACGCCATCCCAGGCGGAACGGTACACGGACGGCCAGAACCAAGCGTCGTAGTCTTGGATTCCACCGGTCCAAGTCACTCTGGAATTGTCTCCGTTACCCAGAAACGCGGACACGTAACCGTTGAAAAACTCAGTCTCCGCCTTCGGGGACATATTCCTTGAGGAGAAGAACGCAGCCTTCGTCGACGGTGTGGCAAGGTCTGAGCCATGAAGGTATGACGACACACACCGCATGACAAGGGCATCGTTCGTCTGCGGCCTGAAAAAATCATTCAGGACGGAGTTGCGCGCGACCTTATATTCATCAATTCCGACTCCTTTCGAACCTATCTCGGAAAGTGTCGAGACAACGGCCAGAGTCGCAGGCAGCAGTTGGGAGTCATTTGTTTTCACGCTGACGCGGAAACGCTCGTCACCGGAACTTGCGGCACTACCCTCATAGACAATGTCCAAAGCATGCACGGGGATATTCCGTGACCGGAAAGTCTCACGGAGCCTGCCGTACACAACTTCCCTCAACGAACCGGAAAAGAGTTCCGAGATGAACGGCTGGATCGTGTTCATCTGATCGTCAGGAGTTCTCGGCGAGCGGAAGTCCACCGTCACCGAAGCCTGATCCGACGGGATGAACGAATATTCCGTCTCCACGGAAGGTATCCAGGCATATTCATTCCTCTTGTACGCCGGATTGCGGTAAGGCACCATCAGGGCGAAGACGTTCATCCTTTCCTTGATGGCGGCGGTGTTGATGTCGCCGGCGATGACGATCGCATGCTGGCGCGGCTGGGCGGAAATCAGATCAAACAGCATCAGAAGAGTGGTGTCGGACGCGGCCTGATCAAAGACCGGGACATCATCGAATCTGAATATGGTGGCGTCATCCAAGTAGGAGATGTATCCTTCAGGACGGCAGCCTATCCCCTTGCGGGACAGAAATTTATATGGTATCGTCTTGTTGAAGTGAGGCAGGGACGACAACTCTTTCCTGACGGACAGAGTGTCACTCGCGCCTTTGCGGACCAAGGCAAAATCAGCGACACCTTTCATCGAAGGATTCGTCACCAGATAATATGATATTCCGTTGGCGAGACTGCCTGTCGTGACCGCTCCGTCCTTTTGAAGAACGGGCAGATTCTGCGCTGGCATCATTATTGAAAAACCGAGCAGCACAGAACATAAGACTGATTTGAAAATTGAATTACGCATCTTTGACACCTCCCGTTTAAGGCAAAATTAGCCAATAATGTGCAATTGACCCAAAATTTTTATTACATTTGTGGTTATTGCTGTTATGAAGAATATATTTAACATAATTTTTAATACGATGAAAAAGTTTATTCTCGCTGTCGCGGCCGCGTTTATGGCCGCAAGCATGGCATCCGCTCAGGACATGGCCCAGGCTACAGAACTCTACAATAATGGAGCCACAGCCATCTCCTTGAAGAATTGGACAGAAGCCCTCGACTGCTTCCAGAAGGCTCTTGAAATGGGCAAGACAATAGGCGCTGACGCCGATGAGCTCGTGACAAACTGCAAGAACGCCATCCCTGGTGTCGCCCTTGAGATCGCCAAGGATCTGATCAAGGACAAGAAGTACGACGAGGCCGCCGCAAAGCTTGACGAAGTCGAAAAGCTCGCCACTGAATACGAGAACACCGAGGTTGTCGAAAGGGCTAAGGAACTCGTTCCTCAGATGTGGATGCAGAAAGGTGTCGATGCCTTGAAGATCAAGGATTTCGCCACCGCCGCTGACGGTTTCGCGAAGTCTTACGCCATCGACACGACCGCCGGCAAGACCGCTCTTTATCTTGGGCAGGCTCTCGGAGCACAGGGCAAGACCGAGGAGGCCATCGAGGCTTTCAAGCACGCGGCTTGGAACGGTGAGGAGGAGACTGCCAAGGATCAGATTTCCAACATCTATGTAAGGCAGGCCAACGCCGCCTTCAAGGGAGGCAAGCTCGCAGACGCTGTCAAGGCCGCCGAGAAGGCCAATGAATATGCCGAGAACGCCACGGCCTACCTCATCGCCGGTCAGGCATCACAGAAACTCAGCAAGAACGCTGAAGCCATCAAGTACTTCGAGAAATACCTTGAGATCAAACCGGACGCGAAGAACGCTCCGGCCATCACCTTCACCGTCGCCGCTCTCTATCAGGGCGCGAAGAACAACGCCAAGGCTCTTGAGTTCTACAAGAAGGTTCAGGACGATCCAAAGTTCGGCGCTCAGGCCAAGCAGATGATCGCTTCCCTCAGCAAGTAATCAATGGAGTTCCTCGAACTTCTTGCTCCGGCAAAAAACGCTGACATCGGCATCGCGGCAATCGACTGCGGTGCCGATGCCGTGTATATCGCCGGACCGGCGTTCGGGGCACGACAGGCCGCCGGAAACTCGATGGAGGACATCCGGAGGCTCACCGAATATGCCCACAGATTCGGCGCGCGCATATTCATGACACTCAACACGATTCTCTTCGATGAAGAACTCGCCGAGGCTGAACGGCTTCTTGCCGGGGCGAAGGCCGCAGGAGTGGACGCCATCATCGCACAGGACCTTGCCGTCTGGAAACTGACTGACATGCCGATCCACGCATCGACACAGTGCGCCATAAGGACTCCTGGGAAGGCACGGCTTTACGAAAGCCTTGGGGCCTCACGGCTCGTTCTGGAAAGGGAGATGTCATTGGAGCAGATCAAGGCCGTGCGCGAGGCGGTGGACTGCGAGCTGGAGTTCTTTGTGCACGGAGCCCTGTGTGTCTGCTACAGCGGACAATGCTACTTGTCTGAACGAATCGCCGGGCGAAGTGCCAACCGGGGAGAATGCATCCAGGCGTGCAGGTCTCTCTATGACCTTGTGGACGAATCAGGGAACGTTCTGGTGCGGAACAAGGCCCTGCTGTCGCTCAAGGACTACAACCTCAAGGACAGGCTGGCGAATCTTGCGGAGGCGGGAATATGCTCGTTCAAGATCGAGGGGCGGCTGAAGAGCATCTCCTACGTGCGGAATGTCGTAAGGGCATATTCATTGGCATTGGACGAATTGGTCGCGGCGAATCCGGAAAAGTACCGCAGGGTTTCGTTCGGGCGCTCGGAAGGCGGATTCACGCCGGATCTGGGAAAGACGTTCAACCGAGGCTACACGCAACTGTATCTGGACGGGAAACGGTCAGTCGGTTGGTCTTCAATGGACGCACCGAAATCAATCGGAGAGGAAATCGGGACGGTGGTTTCCATCGCCACCGCCAAAGATTCCGCAAACCGATCCGCCCGTGGCTCAGCAAGCAGCCGCGAGACCGGAAGAAACGTCACAATAGCTGTCAAGATGAAGAATCAGACCGTCCGGCTTCAGAACGGGGACGGGTTCTCTTTCCTGTCTAAAGGCCGCGGAGAGGTTGTCGGTTTCCGTGGCGATGTCTGCCTGGGAAACAGCATAACGTGCAGGAATGTCGCCCCGGGACTCTATCCAGGTGCGAAACTGTACCGCAATCTCAGCAGCGCTTTCGAGAAGGTACTCGACTCCAACCTGCCGGTCAGGAGGATTCAGGTGGCGGTGGACATTTTGATTGTTGTGCCAAACAGACAGCCATACTTACTGAAAATCAGCGCGACAGCACAAGATGGGCGATGTGTGACACTTGAACGTGAAGCCGGAGAACGTGCGGCGGAGAACCCCGAAAGGATGCGCGGAATGTTCGCCACCCAGATCTCAAAGGCCACGGGAATATATTCATTCGCCCTCCGTTCGCTTGAAGTCAAGACCCCTGATGGCTTGCTGCCGTTCCTTCCGGCCTCCGCGCTGAACGCGGTCAGACGGGATCTCGCCGCCGCCTTGGATGAAGTACCTTGCCGGGCGGTTCCTCTGCCTACTGGCAAAAACGCATACGGTCCCGGAATCGCAAAAGTCATTTACAACCGGGAAAACGCCATCGATGATCCCGCTTACACGTCCGGGGGCCAAGACAAGATGCAAATTCTGTCACAAGTAGCTGATATTCAAGAATCGGCATCGGACGGCATCCATCTTTCGTACAAGGCGGACATCGCCAACCACATCGCCCGTGAGATGTACGTCGAACTGGGAGCAAATCAGGCCGACGATGCTTTTGAGATCTCTCACCGCCCCGACGCTGAACTTATGCGCACCAAGTACTGCATACGTCATGAGCTTGGTCTTTGCCCCATCCGGCAGCGAACCTGCATGCATCAAGATCAGTACATTTTATCTACCGGTACCACAGCCAACCCTCCCAGACACTTATATCTTGCCAACAACGGCAAACGCTACTCCCTATCCTTCGACTGCTCAAACTGTGAGATGGCAGTCAGCCAAGAATAGCAAGGCTCCATACAAGGCACGGCTGAAAAATGACTGACTCTATGAAGCCGACTACGGCTCAAGGGTCGGCACAGGAATGTAATATGGGGTTCCGTGATCGTGGTGAGATTCCACATAAGCCGTCAGACGGTTGATTTCCTCTGCGCTGATGCCAGCACCTTGAGGCGAAACGCCTCTACACCGGCCTGGAAGATCATATCTCAGCTGCCGATAGGATTCTCAGCTTCCGGAGTGCCAAGGATTGTCCGAGAGTCTGTTTTGGACACGGTTCTGACTGCGATTCTGGTCGGGAAGCTTGCCTAGATGAGGTCTGCGATGACATTCTGGGAAGGCCTCTGGGTAGCCATGATGACATGGATTCCGATGGCCCTCCCCTTCTGTGCCAACCGGATGAATGCATTACAAACAAGCTCTTTTCCTGCTGCTCACCTCGGCAATCCGGACAAGTTCGATTGCTTGCGGTCCGGGCACCGGTTTGAGAGTGAAAAACTTCAGCTACGATCACTTCTTCCAAGGAGAATAGCGGTGCTGTCTGACTGAAGAAGCGGGAAGAAAATGAAGATTATTTCACCCCGAAGAACATTTCAACTAAATTAAAACATCTATTATGCAATATTCCAGAGATTGATGATTTAGAAGAAATGTAGAACGTCCAAAGAGACTTGCATTAAAGATTAAAGACATTATGAAACCATCTATGACCAAGATCAGAAAAACACTCATGACACTGGTGGGGTTGCTGGCATTCTGCTTTGCCGGGCACTCACAGACAGGAAGTCAGTACAAAGTTCACGAAATCAGTGTAGGAGTCTCACCTGTTCCCTTCTGGGCCAGTGTCATGACAGATTGGGAGTGGAACGATGACAAAGGCATCATAGGAAATGTCTACGGAGAAAAGCACGGAAAGGCAAGGAAAGTCCCGATGATCTCCGTCGCCTACAACCACTATCTGAAAAAATGGTTGTCCCTCAACACCAGGCTATCATACTCTGGGCAATATAGTTATATCTACTCTGGAGCAGACTCTAAACGCGACCGTCTGGATGTCAGCGCCAGCCTGACGCTGATAGAGATGGTCAATTTCACCTATCTGAACAAAGAAAATGTCAGGCTGTATTCTTCCGTAGGACTGGGGCTGTCAGCCTATAGCGGAACTTTGCTGCCTGCCATCCAACTCTCCTACTTCGGAGTGTCCTTCGGAAAGAAATTCTTCGGATTCGCGGAACTGGGCGGAGGGACCGAGTACTTTGCCGTTCACGGAGGCTTAGGCTACAGATTTTAGAAGTTTGACCTGTCTGAAATGATCCGCATGAGATGAAAGACTCAAACAGAATGAATTTAACAATACCAACCAGAAATAAAATGAAACGATCAATTCAAATCTTAGCGATAATATCATTAGCGTTGTGCTCATGCATAAAGGACGACAACTGGCCGACAAAGGAAGAAAACCTGAACAATGCCGCCACCCAGATCTTCAGTCAGACAGTCCAGGACGCGGTCAGCATGCTTAGGTTCTGCGAATTGTTCCAGGAATATCTTGACGCGCCTGGAGAGGAGAAGATTCTCGAGAAATATGAGACAATCCGGAAAAATGTGACGAAAAAGAACGATGGGACCTACGAGGTGTACGACTGCGACTCGTTCCGTCCGAACGAGATTCCTTTCAATAAAAAGGGTGGGGCCATCACAGTAGAAAAATACTATTACGTTCTTACACTGATGTGTACCGGAGAAGGAGAATGGGAAATCCGGCGGATCATCAGAGATGGATGGCACTGGTACATGCCGGACGATGTCATAACCTACACGGTCACTTACAGGAAAATCTCAGAGGGTCCGTACATAGGCGAAGCTTCCGCCAACGGAACAGTCATCAGCTACAATGACGACACCAAGAACTACTCCGCCAAATTCAGCACTGACGGTGGACTCAAGTACATCAGCAGCAACACCTGCACAGGAATATTCAGAATCGAGACGTTTGATGCAAGCGGCAGATCCCTTGATGAATATGCCCTCAGGATCGGAGAGGGTTCTTAACTTGGATGCGATGGTACGTAGTAATATGCGCCCACAGCGTCCGATGCGACAGCAAATAACTCATTATCAGTTCAGTAAGCACTTGTCTTCAGTCGTCTTCGTCTAAAGACAAGTGCTTATTTGACTGAATATAAAGGGCTTATATAGCGCCCGAGTCAGGCTGGTCAAGGCGGCCGGTGGCGCGGAGGTAGTCGGTGAAGGAGATGTGGTACCGGGTGACGGCTTCGACGAGGTTGCTTTTGGACTGGTGCCACTGGAAGCGGGCGGTCAGGTAGTCGGAAAGAGGGCACATCGAGGCGGAGTAACGGTTGGAGACCACACGGAGATTCTCCTCGGACTGGGCCAGGGCGTCTTTCGCGCAGGAAATCAACGCACGGCTGTCACGCAGGTTTGTCTCGGCCTGACGGGCCTCAAGGGTCATCAGTTTCTCGTTTTTCTGATAGTCCAGGACAGCGTTGGAGACATCGGCCTTGGCCTTGCGGACTTTGTTGTAGCCTTCTCCCCAATGGAAGATCGGGATGGAGAGGGACAGCATGGCCGCGCACATTCCTTTCTGGAGTTTCTGCTCGTACGGGACGTAGGTACCGTTGCCAGCATCCACCATGGAACTCAGCTTGATGTTGCCGTAGTTCATGTAGGTGCCCACAACGGCAAGCGAAGGAAGGTACTCCCCTCTCGTCATCCGGACTTGGTTCTTGGCCATATCAATCTGGACCTGAAGGAGTTTGAGTTCCGGCCTTGAGTCCACGGATAAGGCCGAAACATCATCCGAAAGACAGGTTTCGACATCTGACAGAAAAGCGTCACCGGTGACTATCTGTGTGTCGAACGGGACACC
>CAKVBK010000056.1 GCA_934725285.1 uncultured Bacteroidales bacterium
ACCCAACCGGCGAGAGTCACCTTCTGCCCGACATTCTCAATGCGGAGTTCCCCGCACGTGTGTGTTCTGTACATATTGATATGTTTTGAATATTCTTCTTTCAGCGGCCCGCAGAGCCCCCACGAACCAACAACTTGCAAAGTTAGCAATTTATCCCCAAGAATGATTGAATATGGCTGATTTTCATTCCTGATCCTCAATAATCGAGGATTGCGAAAGAGCATCATACATCAAATTCCGTTCAAATCTATGAACACTTTTTGATACATCAAAAAATGTTCATATAAATAATTGCACGAACCACCTTGTTCAACGTGATGGGCAACTGTGTGGTCATCAACGAATAACACAACTGTCCTCCCACCCGTAACGGGCAGAAGGACAGTATGGTATAGAAGTGTCAAGCAGAGCATTAGGCTCCACGAATATATTCAAGATCAGCTATTCGGACTTCCCGGAAGGAAGGAGTTTGCCCAACAAGATGACGAGAGACTCGAGAATCAATATTCCCAGAGCCACGAATCCTCCGGTCCGATGGTCGAGATAGAACAACAGGCTGGCGGCCAGAAGGACATACTGAATGACTTTGTTGTGCTGAAGGAACGAACTGATCAGCACGAGGGCACCAAGGTTGATGGTGTTGGAGATACGTTGAGAAGAATTGGTCATAGCTTTCTATTTCTTGTAGAGAGTCACATTGTATAATTTCTTCCCCACCGCCACTTTCCAACGATTGGCACTGTTCAGTGTATGGGACTTGAACAGTTCAAACTGAACCGATGATATTTCCTTGCCGGCCCAAGAGCCTACATCCACCATCGGTGCCTGATATTTTCCGGTAGCCTTGTCAAGGGTAAGCGTGAAAGACACATAATAGCTGGATGACCAACTTACATAACCGCTGCCATACACAATCGTATAGATGTACGCTGCGGCGTCCTTATAGACAGTCTCACCGCAAGCCAGTCCACCCGAGACCTTGAATGAAAGATCCCTCTCATTGAACTGAGTCGCAAACGATACCTTTGCATCCGGGAAATCCATCTTGAAGGTTCCGTCTTGGGGATCGTAATCCTTGAAGTTTACCTTCATTGTGTCAACCTTGCTGCCGGTGGCCGTGGTTGTTCCTACCCAATAATATTCCCCGGCGAAAACATTATCGAAAGACCACTGCTCGATTTGGATCTTCTTGGTTCCTATTGTGATATTTCCGGTCCTTAATAAGCCGGTCGTGTTGTCAGCAGCTTTTATCACCACCTTGCCATCCGCATAAGAGGCCGAAAGCCAATCCACATCAGCCTCGCTCTCCGGCTCATAGTTATTATGGGTAAGAGGAATCTCCACAAAACCATTCACATCTTCCACGTGGTAAGAATCCTCTGCCTCCGGCAGAAGAAAATATAAGCCATACTGGTGAGCGGTAACCTTGGCGGTTCCTTCCCCGGAAGTGATAAGAATGTCAGCGTAACGGTTGTCAAGGCCATCATATTCGGAGACTGTCACTGTTATGGTTCCTCCGTTCACCGATGTTGTGCACCACGGACGGGATGACACAGCGGTCACCGTTTCCTGTGCCCCGACAACAACAGTCCCCGTTCCACCGGATGGTTGGAAAGTCAGATCCGCTGAGATCACATTAATAGACTTCTGGACTTCATAATCACCTTCACCGCTCTCGCAAGCCACAAGGGAGAAGAGAGGCAGGGCTATAAGGAATAAATATATCTTTCTCATCATTTTCTATTTTTTAACAAGAGCGTACACAAACGGTAATTTGTCGAGTTCGCCTGGGAATCGCCAGCCCGAATTTGCGGCGACCACGCCAAGGCTTGAACCCTTCGCACTATAACGACGAAGCTGGAATGCGTCTGAATGACGTGTTGTGCTCCAAGTATATGCCGCATTGATGTAATAAATCGGCTTTGCCTCATCACCGTTCCACGTGGTTACGCCAAACACTTTATTGGCAACAGTCTGATAAGATGTAGTCTTGCTGTCCCCGGCTATCAGGCGGACCTGATTTCCATTCTCCATAGTCCCGAGAATCTGATGCGTCCAGCTAAGGGTACCATTATACCTGTCATAATTCCAAGTGATTAAATAATTGTCATTCAACCCAGACATAAGGTAAGTGGAATTCTTTTCCCCAGGAGTAAGGGTGACCGGCAACGAATCATATTCCATATCCTCTTCGCCATCGCGGTTGAAAACCAACAGATAATCACCGGCATATTCAGAGAACCTTCTATATCCCTCCGGCACAACACCCTGAAAGACATCTGCAGAACCTGGGATGGACAACTTGAACGTAGATTCGTCAAAAACGAGTTCCTCAATAGAAACAGATCCTATCGTGACAGGCTTGTAAAGCCTTACTCCATCGAGAGTATAGACATAGGCCACAGATTCAGACTCATCTCCGAATGAGAATGTGAGCTGGCGGTCATCCCTATCTATTGCCACCGAAGTTTCGACTCCTCCTACAGTTCCATTCATACCTTCTATCACAAAGTCACCTACCGAACCTTCAAGTTTTTGGAAATATGTCGGAGCGTCATCATCAAGAGGGTACATCGTAATTATGTTACCGGAACGACGTCCCATCATCTTGACGTGATCTTTATCAGCCTCAAGGATCATAAACTCGAAATCTCCTCCCATACCTTGGTACTTTTTCGAAGAAGGGGTGGCGAAATAATGAATATATTCATTTCTGGTGTCAAATGACAGCATAGGCCCCGTGTCACTGCCAAGGCGGTACAAACTTGTCAAAGTCTTGCTGACATCCTCGGCCAACTCAAAGCCCACCTCTACGGATCCTTGATCAAACTTGAGAGTATAGGTAAAGCCTCCGTAAATCTGAGACTTGTCCGGGAAATAATACATCACCCAACCATTCTCCGGTTCGGCAAGAATCTTCTGGACATCGGCAAGATACTCCACCATCCTTGCGGAAGGGGACTCGTCAAACACATCCGACTGATCCTTCAGACAGGATTGGAATACCAGCCCCAAAAAAACAGCGGTAAAAAGCACTTTAATATTTGTCTTCATATTCGATTTCTTAATTAGTCAAGGCTCAAATCTGTCAGGTCAACCTTTCCTGCCACCAACTCTTCTTGGCGGCGAAGGACGGTGGAACGAAGGATATCAATGTCTACGTTGAATGAGTCCTTCATATAGGAACGCACATAATCAAGTTTGGTTTTAAGAAGTTCCGCGCCGTCACTTCCGTCAGCGGCGGCTGAAACCAATTGTTTGTCCCACCAAGCCTCGTCATTGGTGACATAGAGAGAAAGTATCTCAGCAAAATCCTCACCCGCCGAGTGTTGCGCATATGCTGAGATGTATCCTCGCTTAAGATAACCGCTGTTGTAAGGAGATGAGCTCCAGCTGTCAGCCACGTATGTGGTGCCAGTCACCTCACGGAATCCGGCAGGATAATCCCTTGTCTGATTGAGAATGTGGGTAAACTCGTGATGGATAGTCTTGATGTAGTGGCTGTTAAGATTCGAAGCGGAGTTCAGGTAACCTTTAAGGTAATTCACTCCGGCGAGGAGTATCTTCTTGCCACTCTCGGCTGTTCCAAGGATGTAGGTTCCATTGTTCTTATACTGCCAATCTCCGATGAGGAAGAACTCCTTAGGGAAATACTGGCGCGTGAAGTCAATGCCGCCGACCTCGTCATAAGTATCGACGCAGAGGAACTTCACGACGTGAGCCATAAGCACAGAGCATTCATATTCGGCAGGAACGGTGTAGTAGTTGAGATCAGACTCTATGTTCTCATAACGGTACTTGAACTCAATGTTGTAAGGTGAGACATAGTTAGCCTCAAGCCATTTGTCGAAATCGTTTTTCTGATACTGGTCTATCGTTATGACACTTTCCGGATCCAGTTTGTCCTCTGAGCAGGAAGTACCGGTTGCAAGAATCGCCGCCGCGACCAGAAAATATGCAAATCTTTTCATATTCAAATTATTTAATATACTAAACGCGGAGTTTAACTACGAACGCGGGTTCGGAGTCACACCCGCCGCGATGACTCTGACCGGAAGCTGAATCGCCCTTCGCGGGTCATCAAGAAGCATCGAATCGGTGAGCTCATCCGGATTTCCTTTCAGATCCATACTTCTGCGGTGAATCTCGATTCCGAAACGCTTGACATCGAACCAACGCTGGCCAAGACCGAGAGACTCTACTCTTTTGGCGGCAAGTATGCACTGATACATAGCTTCTTCCTGCGATCCTTCCTCAACCGCGCCGAAAACCGGATTTATGTGTTTCTTGACAGTGGACTTGTTCCACTCCCAGTAATCCACGCCATCATAGAAAGCCTTGATGGAAGCCGGTGTCATATCAGCCTTGGTCGTGTTGCAGTTGTGCACCCAAAGATTCAGATCCTCGCAAGCCTTGTTGTAGTCTCCAAGATGCACATAAGCCTCAGCCCTGTTCAGAAGGCACTCGTCGGTGCTGAGCGCAGGGTAAACAGTTCTGAGGAAGCCGATTCCAGCGACAGGGTCTGTGTACTGGAATATTCTTGGGCATCTCCAGAAGATCACCCTGTCCATACTTCCAATATAAACCGCTGGTGCGTCCTTGTAAGCTGAATTACCCCAAGGTTGGTTGGCCTGACAATCTTCATTTTTAGCGAGATACGCTCCGTGGGAGTACATTGACGCCGTGCTATAGGCTCCGAAAGCCTGACCCATCACAGAGAAAGCCGTGAAAAGGAGCAGGTTGGCGTTGACTGAAGGATCCACGTAATGGAGGGTTGTCGGCTGCTGCTGAGGACTGCCGTTCGGCATTGTCGCAAGGACATCATAGTCCCTGAGCATTGTGGACGGAGATGAGCCAAGGCAAAGGTCCGCATACTTGATCACCTGATCGTACTTCTCGTAGAAGAGATAGAAACGGGCGGCGAAAGCATAGGCGGCGAGCTTGTTGAAATGGTACTTCGGCACGGTGTAGTTGTCATCTCCGACAAGAGCGAGGCCCTTCACAAGGTCTTCCTCGATCTGGGCATAGACATCAGCCACGTTGCCTCTTTCATAATGAGGGGCAAGAGTGGTCTCCGGCTTGGTCATGTACGGTATGCCAAGATCAGTGGCGCTTGTCTGCTTGTTGTACTGGAGGCAGAACATATTCACAAGGATGAAGTGGGAGTATGCGCGGCAAAGGTAAGCCTCCCCGAGAGCCTGGCTCAAGGCAGTGGAGGTTTCCGGACCGCCGAGGCCATCAATCGCGATGATGGCCTGATTGGCCGAAGCGATGGCGGAATAGTAGGATCCCCAAATTCTCTCCGTGGACTCGTTGTTGGACTCCTCCAGCTCGCTCCACTCATAGATGGAATCAAAGAAACGGCTTGTTCCCGTGTACTGGATGCCATAGTTGTCCACATTGTCGGAATAGAACTCGGCTATGAGGATGTGGTCGTTCTCGGAATATGCCGATCCGAGAAGCGAGATCACTTTCTCCTCGGAATCAACAGTGGCTCTGTTGTCCGGAGTCGTGTCGAGAAACTTGTTGCAGGCGGAAAGACCGGCCAAAGCGAAGGTTGCCGCCAGGATGTATGTTGTCTTGAGTGTTTTCATAACTTTTCTTGTGTTTAGAGTCCGAGCTTAAGTGTCAAAGTGAACTGTTTAGGGACAGGAACCGCCACACCACCGGTGTTGAAGAACTCAGGATCCTGACCGTTGAGCTTGCTGTCCGCATAGATCAGGAAGAGGTTCGTGGCCTGCAGCTTAAGGGACATAGAATTCATTTTCAAAGCCTTGACAACCTTTGACGGCATCTCGTAAGAAAGGGAGATTTCTTTCATTCTGATGAAATCGCCGCTTGCGATACGCTCTGTCGAGTAGTTGTAGGCGTTGTAGGCATAACTCAAAGAGGAATATTTCTTGTTCTGCCAACGGCTCGCGATGACAGGGACAGTGGTGGCGTTCTCATCGCCAGGGACAACCCAACGGTTCCTGAATTCCTTAGGCATCGAGGAAAGATCCGTGTAGGAGTTCTTGAACACAGGGTCAAGCCTTATGACGTTGCCGAAAGAGTAGGTCATAAACACATTCAGAGTGAATCTCTTGAACCTGAACGTATTGCCAAGGGATCCGACATCAGTAGGCTCAGAGGTTCCTGAATATTCAAGGAATCCGAGCTTGTCCGGATCGCTGTTCTGGAAGTTTATTCCGGTGACCGTGATGTCTCCGTTCTCATTGAGGAACGTAGGCAGACCTTCCGAGTTCAGCCCCTTGAACGGAATGGAGAATATACTGTGGTTCGGGTAACCTTCCTGGGCGAATCCGGTTCCGGAGATGAGGTCAATGACTCTCTGGGAGGTAAGAAGGTCAGTCACCTCGTTTTTTGTGTGGGAATAGATGAAGTTAGTTGACCACGTGAAATCCTTCGTTTTGACGTTGGTCGTTGTGAGACTCAGCTCGACACCGCTGGACTTCATCGAAGCGATGTTACCGTATTTCTTAACCTCACCGCCGACACCAGGAGTATTGGTCAGACCGATCAGATCGAAATTGTCTCTCTTGTACCAATCGAGGGCGAAATTGATCCTGTTGTCAAAGAATCCTGACTCGAATCCGATGTTCAGCTCGTGCTTTTTCTCGAATGTAAGATCCTCATTGGCAAGGCTGGAGATGTAAAGGGTTGATTCCCTAAGACTTGAAGAAGGTCTCCAAGGAATCTCGCTGCTGATCTTCACCTCGGAATTGTTGACCCATGACGGACCGCTCTCTCCTGTCAATGAATATGACGCCTTGAGCGCGAAGTGGGACACATAAGGATAGAGCCCCTTCATAAACGGCTCATCGTGCGCATTCCATCGTCCAGACACGTTCCACGTCGGAAGCCATCTTGCGGTGCGGGATTTACCGAGACGGTTGGAACCCTCGTAGCGGACGGTGCCGTTGATGATGTACCTTCCTTTGAATGAATATGTTCCCGTACCGAAGAAAGCGGCTCTGCGCTCACGTGAATTGCCGAGGGTGTAGTAATCGGCTCCGTCCTCGGAACCCTTCTTGAACACGAGATAGTTGTAGTTGGCGATCTCTCCCATATCATACTGCATTCCCCAGCCTCTGAACCAAACGGCGTGACGGTCCACGCTGTTGACCTCCATACCACCGTAAAGATTAAGCAGGTGATCCTCGCCGAACTGGTCATTGTAGCTTGCCGTGGCACGGAAGTCCCAACCGGACATCTTGTTGTCAGTGCGCTGGAAGATACCTCCGTTAGGAAGAACAGTCTCCGGAAGAGAGTAAGGATTATCCGGATCGGTGTAGAGGAACGGGTTGTTGTTCCTGATGGTTGCTGTGCTCATCTCCCTGTAGGCCAAAGCCTGGTTGGAGTTGTCAAGCACATTGTGCTCACGGGTGGTCTGCGAATATTTCACCGAAGCCAAAGCACTGAGTTCCAGTTTCTTGATCGGATTGAATTTCAATTCGGCCTGGTTCCTGAAATTGAACACGTCCAGATCAAGATAGTTGTTGTCCAACTCGTACATAATGTTGAACGGAGCGTAGTTCCTGGTGTAGAACACATCCGGATCAAGAGTTCTGGAAGTGTTCAGGGCATAGGAGTACGGGTTGATGTCAAAGTCTCTCTTCACCTCGCCGGTCACGGCGTTGATCGAAGAGCTCAATGTTCCCGGAGCCCTCTGCTTTCTGTAGGAAGCGTTGCTGATGAGATTGAGGGACAGGTTGTCGAAGATCTTGTAGGTCAGGTTCATGTTCGCGGTGTAGCGCTGAACGTTACTTTGATTCGTCCAACCCGGATCATCCATTATACTCATTGACGCATAGTAGCTTGTCTTCTCTGATCCGCCTGAGATGCTGACGGAATGCGTGTGCTGGATGGCGGTGGAGAACAGACGGTCGAACCAGTCGGTGTTGCGGTACTCGGCCGCGCGGAGATATTCAGCCTTCGCCTCCGGAGTGTTGGCAAGAGCGAACTGTCCTGTCTTAGGATCATATTGGCTGAGAAGTTGATACATCTTGCCATAGACACCGCTGTCGGCAGCGGTTGACGTGCTGGCATAGTTGAGCCATCCTTTCTGCTGAAGCTCCTGATAGATGCCCATTTGATCCTGGGAATTCATAATGTTGAAGGTGCTGTACATCGGCTTCAGACGCATCGTATATTCACCATTGTAGGTTATGTGTGCCTGTCCGGCCCGTCCCTTCTTGGTGGTCACGACGATGACTCCGGCCATAGCCCTGGCTCCGTAGATAGATGTCGCGGAACCATCCTTCAGAATGTCAAAACTCTCGATGTCATCGGAGTTAAGCCCGGCGATGGCAGAAGAGATCAGGGTGTTGGCGTCACCGGAGGAAAGATCCTCCGCGCTCACCTCGACCACGTCTTCCATAATCACTCCGTCAACCACCCACAACGGCTTTGACGAGCCATAGATGGAGGTCGAGCCACGGACACGGATCTTGGGAGCCGTTCCGAATGTACCGGACACGTTCTGAACCGACACACCGGCCACCCTTCCCTCAAGGGAACGGCTGATGTCTGCCATACCGTCCAGTTTGGCGTCGCTGGCGCTGATCTTTGTGGCGGAACCGGTGAACATTCGCTTGTCCATCTTCTGCATACCGGTAACCACAACCCCCTCTAGAACCTCAGAATCAGGATCAACCGTAATCTTCATCACATCGGTGATCTCGACCCTTTTCTCCTTGGCTCCAAGGTAGGTCACAACAACGAATTTTGCGCTTGAAGGCACTCCCGTGATCTGGAAGTTGCCATCGACATCGGTAATGCTACCGATTTTGGTCCCTTCCACCGAGACATAGGCTCCGATCGCTGGCTGTCCATCCTCAGAGAAGATGACATTTCCTTTGACGGTTCTTGTCTGGGCTGACAGCAGCCCGGCCGCAGTCAGCAGAAAGACCAAGATCATACAGATTTTTTTATTCATAAAACTTGGTTTTGTTAAACTCCGCGTTTAGTAAAAAAATAATCCAACCGCTTCTAAATCACCATCGAAGTTTTCCGCAAAAAAGGATTTTCGCTGATGGATATCGTAAAAAATGCCTTCTATATCGTTTAAGTGGGCCCGCAAGATAGGCAAAAATTTTCATAAACAAGCAATAGGTTATATAAAAAAATGCCATAAATAATGCGCCCTGATCATCTCCAGAGCGTGTTGTATGCTTTTATTTGATTATATTCAAAAAGGTTATGCCACTATTGTTCCTGATGAAAGAATTTCAATATTCAATAGGTGTGCAGGCTGAAGCCTTGGGCGGAGGGGAGGTAGTTGACGCCCCACCAACACATCTGGAGGAGGAGGAAGGAAAAGATCAGGAGGAGAAGAGCTCGGCGCGAGAAGCCTTGTCCTTGGCGCAGATGAAGATAGAGCAGGTAACTGAGCCAGGTAGCGGCGGCCCAGGTTTCCTTTGGGTCCCAAGTCCAGTAGTCGCCCCAGGCTTGCTTGGCCCAAAGGGCGCCCATGACTATGCCCATTGTGAGGAAGCCCCAGCCTATGCGGACCAGGGTGTCGCAGAGGCGGAGGTCGGTCACTGAGCTTGTCGAAGTGACCGGTTTCCGAGTAATCCAAAGAATACGGATGGCGAGGATAGTGGCGATGCCCATCACGGCATAGGCGAACATGTAGACGATAACGTGCGGGACGAACCACGGGCTTCGTAGGGCCGGCATAAGTTCCTCAGTGTGAATCTCCGGCTTGAATATGTTGATGCATGCGAACATCACGGCCATCAGACAGCCGAACGGGAGCACCCAGCGGTAACGCCAGCGGAGATAGATAACAAGGCCGATAAGCGAGAGGAAAAGGCTGAACCAGAGGCGAGTCTCCCCCATCGTGCGGAGCGGCGGACGACCAAGCGTTATCCAGACTCCAAAGATGAATGTAATGAATATCTTGACGCCTATCCCTGTCAGGAGCAGCGGTACGACAGCCCTTTTGGCCTTCAAGGAAACCACAGCTCCGGAAATCCAGAACACCGAAGCCGCCAACGCGAACCAAATGAATGAGTCCCAACTCATAACCGCCCCTCCTTCTCTTTGAATTTCTCAACAGAAGAATCCCGAGCATATAAATCACTCTGTTCCAACGGTTTCTTCCCAAAGGAGCTTCCCTTACCGATGCAAGGTTTGAAGCCGGAGAAGAACACCATCGCCGCGGCGGAGACGAGCAGCAACCATAGTGCGATGCGGAACACCTCCGACATCGGGGAATAGACACACTTGAATATGCTCGCAAACTCACCTCGCTCCGTGTCCGGCATATAGTCCGACTGGTAGATCCACCACGATCCGACCTTGGCAGGGTGGTTCACAGCGATTTTGATCTCGGAGGAGCGGCCGTCAGGAAGGGTCAAAGTGACTTCTGAGGAATATTCACGGACGGTGAAATCCCTGAGTGTCAACTCGAATGGCAGTTTGACATATTCATCGGTGGATTCGTTCAGCGCCTGATGGTTCGGTTCATTCGGCATCGCGATCATCCTTGCCTGAACGGTGCCACCGGTGCCGAAAAGTCCAGCGACCAGAATCACCGACAGCCCCAGATGGGCGCATGTCACCCCAAGGCGATGCCTTGTGAATCTATGAATATCCTCGATTGTGTTCAGGGTGACGGTCGTCGCCAAAAGGAACAACGCAAGGATAAAGACCGGCGACCGGCTCATATTCCTGAAACCGAGAACACCTGAAATGCCGTCCCTGCCCCCACCTTGCGGAGTAAGCCCGAAGATGAGAAGCAGGATCAGTACAATTGAAATCGAGATTATGCAGGCCTTTCGTCCGGCAAGATGCCTGTACAGCACCCAGCGCTCACGCATTGCGTAAACGCCAACCAGAAGGCAGACATAGACCAGGGCTGCGGCAAGCCCGAACGAATATGCTGACATCACGCCTCAGCCCACTGCCTGCGCAGAAGATCAACGGCAGCGGTTACGGTCGTGGCGCGGTCACCCTTTGTGCCGCACTCGAAGCTGACGTACTTGTCGAAGCCAATTTCCTTAAGGGCTCTGAATCCGTCAACGTAGTTGTCCTTCTCTCCGTCTTCGCCCGGCATAAGACGGCGGCCACGGCTTGCGATGTGGACGTGCTGGAGGTACTCCTTGCCGGCTGACATCAAGGCGCCGTAGTCAGAAGTCTCCTCGGACATGTGCCAGAAATCTCCCATAGCCTTGACTCCCTTGCTGTCCGAGTCACGGGCGATCGCGGCGGCATCCGCGACAAGACGCATGTAGAACGCCTCGTTCCTGTTAAGCGGTTCAAGGATCACGGTCGTGCCGTGCTCAAGGGC
>CAKVBK010000057.1 GCA_934725285.1 uncultured Bacteroidales bacterium
GGCCGTGTAGGCGGTGCTGAAATGGCCAGAAGCGAAATGTTCAAGGAAGGCCGTACACCTCTGCACACATTCCGTGCGGACATCGACTACGCTCTTGCGGTCGCAAGCACAAAGGTAGGCGCGCTCGGAATCAAGGTGTGGATCTGCAACGGAGAGCGTTACGGCAAGCAGGATCTCACTCCTAACACTGCCGCAGCAGCCAACGCGCAGGGCGGTTCACGTCCTTCACGCGGAGACCGTGGCGAGCGCAGGGGTGATCGTGGGGATCGTCGTGGCCGTGGAGGCCGTGGCGGACGCCGCAATGACCGTCAGGCTGAATAGGAATATTCATTCGCCTAATATATTAAGGTGGCAAGATATAGTTTCCTGCCACCTTTTTTTTAAGACATAAACCTAATACCACACTACACTATAGATATGTTAAAACGCATCAGCTATTCCATTTTGGTCATAGCAATATCAATGACCTCTTTGACTATGTGTTCCCGCGAGAGTCACACGTCTGATAACGGCGGCGAGACTCCGGAACCTGAGATAACCGCTTATTATCCAAAAGCTTCGAGTAGTTTCAGGATAATGTCCTACAACGTTGGCAATTTCTCGAAATACCTTCCTTTCTACGAGAATCTGGATATGGTCGCCGCTATGATCAAAGAGGCGAAGGCGGATGTTGTCACGCTTAACGAGATAGACAGTATGACAACCAGACATCCCGTTAATGAGCTTGATCTTCTGGCAAAGGCGATAGGAGGCTGGCAATGGCATTTCGGAAGGGCGATGTCCTATCAGGGAGGCGCTTACGGGGAGGGCTGCATTGTTCCCGGCGATGTTAATATCCTGAAAAAGTATACAGTCGCGCTACCACAGGATGAAGGGGCAGAGCCGAGGGTCTTGACAGTCATAGAGACCGATAAATATATCCTTGGATCAACCCATCTGGATCACGTGTCTCTTGCCGCCCGGGTGGTTCAGGCAAAACTTATCAATGCTTGGGCTCAGGAGAATTACTTCAGGTCAGAAAAACCGGTATTTCTGTGTGGTGATATAAACTCCCAGCCGACATCTGAGGTGTTAGAGACACTGCAACAATCCTGGAATCTGCTTTCGGCCATCGAGAACACATTCTCTTCAAGAAAGCCACGTAATTGCATTGACTACATATTCCACTACAAAAGATCCCTTCCTGTCAAGAAGGTGGAGGCTCACACAATGACTAAATTCTATGACGGTGATGTGACAATGGCCTCTGATCACCTCCCGATCTATGTCGACGTGGAGTTTTAGGCACGGCAAAAGAGATTTTCCGAGTGAAATACCAGTGGTGTAGAAGCGATTCTCCGCCACCCTTTTTTTTGTTTTCCCACCTATTAAGAAGCTGTTTTGATTTATTTGAAATGTTCTTTGAGGTGGAAAAAACTTCAAACAAACAAATCAAAACAGCTTCTAAGAGAATTTGATTCTATTTTGATAAAAAATGATACTTATGCAACAGTCAGGAACGGAATATTAATGTAAATTTGCGATATTGAAAACTTTAAAATCACAATAGCACTATGGGTCAATCCAGAAGAAGCTTTATCAAGAAGACGGCTGTAGGGGCGGCATTGTTCACTATCTTGCCGCGTAATGTGTTCGGTGCGATGGGCGGAGACAAGAAATATGTGGCTCCAAGCGATCAGCTGACACGAGGAATCATCGGAACCGGTGGAATCGGAATGAGCGGTTTGCATTTCGCAAGTGACGATCGTTGCCGTTTGGTATCAGTCTGTGATGTGGACAAGAAGCATCTTGACAATGCATTGAAGAAGGGCGTGGAGAAGTTCGGTACGAAGCTTCAGGCCTACACGGATTGGAGAGATCTTGTGCACGATCCTAATGTGGACATCGTGCACATCGCCACACCATCGCATTGGCACGGAATCATGGCCGTTGAGGCTTGCCGGGCAGGAAAGGACATATTCTGCGAGAAGCCGATGACAAGGACGATAGGGGAGGGGCAGAAGGTCGTGGAGGCCGTGAACAAGTACGGCAGAATCTTCCGTCTGGACACGTGGTTCCGTTTCAAGGACACGTTCTACGGCCTTGGAACGACGGTGGAACCTCTCAAGAAACTCGTGCAGAGCGGGCTCCTGGGCTGGCCTTTGACAGTCAGGATCTCAGGCGCGACCGGATTTACATGGAAATTCTACTGGACGGGAAAGGAAAACCTTGTACCTCAGCCTGTTCCTGCCGAACTGGACTATGACATGTGGCTTGGTCCGGCTCCTTACAAGCCTTACAACCCGCATCGTGTGCACCAGACATTCCGTGGCTACTGGGACTACGAGTCCGGAGGCCTGGGAGACATGGGACAGCACTACATCGACCCTGTCCAGTATATTCTCGGAAAGGACGACACTTTCCCGGTGAAAGTTGAGGTGGACGCTCCGCAGCAGCATCCGGATGCTGTGGGAATATGGAGGAGCATCACCTACACCTACGCTGACGGCTGCAAGATCATCCTTGAGGGCGAAGGTTTCGAGAGCAAGGGCAAAGTGCCTTACATCGAAGGCCCTAACGGCAAGGTTTACAAAGGATTCGAGTGCACGATACCTAACGTGATGGATGTCATCAACTCGCTTCCAGATCCAGAACCACGCCATACCGACTTTCTTGAGTGCGTGAAAACTCGTCAGAAATTCGCGCTTGCCGAGGACAACGGCCACCACAGCTGCACGATCGTCAACATCGGAGCATGCGCCCTGCGTCTTGGCAGAACGCTGCACTTCGATCCGGACAAGCAGCGATTCATCAATGATGACGCCGCCAACCAACTCATCAACCAGCCTATGCGTGCCCCTTGGGGTTCAATGATCCTTTAATATACTCTTGAACATGAAGAAATTAATTACATCCATATTATTCCTTGCGGCTGCTCTGTCCGTCAATGCACAGGATGCGAGGCAGAGAACCGTTGAGACCGTGGTCGCTGACGTGCTTGCGGCCATGCCGGCCAACAATGCGATGGATTTCAACACACAGATCGCAGACCTTGCCGCAGCCGCTCCCGCTTCTGTGGTGGAGACCGCCAAGATGATGAAGCCTGCCGCGGAAGGCGTGAAGAACAGTCTCTATGAATATGCCCTTACAGGTCTGGCCAGTTACGCGTCGGCCAATCCTGCGTGTGTTGACAAGGTCCGCGAGGGGTTCATACAGGCCATACAGGCCACAGCGGACAGCAACAACAAGGCTTTCCTGCTTAACTTGTTCCGTCAGATTGCAAAGCCGGCAGATGCCCGATTCTTCAAGGAATATGTCAGCGATTCCGCTCTAGCCCCGACTGCAGTCGGCGCTCTCGTGGATATGCCCGGAACAGAAGATTTGATTCTTGACCTTGTGAAGGAAGGCACCGCTGACAGGAAACTGTTGGCCGCGGCCGCGGCAAGGAAAGGCATCACAGCCGCTGAGCCTTATATTCAGAAATGGGTCATTCCGACCGTCCTGAACTCCACGATGTATGACAACGCCTACTTTTCCGCGCTTGCCGCCCTCGGCTCTGAGTCTTCATTGAATATCCTTAAGGAGAATTCGACTCCAGACTATGCCGCTCTGGCAGTGAGACTTGCAGACGGGTCAAAAAGCAAGGCTGTCGCCAGGGCCGCCAAGGATCTGATGGCTTCCGAGGTGTCCGCCTACAAATCCGCCGGGGCTCTCGCACAGATGAAGAATGATCCGGCGAAGGCTTTGAAAGTCGTGTCAACTGCTTTGAAGAGCGACGACATCAAGTACAGGAACTCCGTGATTGACAACGCCACTTCGATTGTTGGCGCAGGTAACCTGGTCCCGCTGTTCTCCAAGAACTTTGCGAAACTTTCTTCCCCGGCCAAGGTCGATGTGCTCAACTGGTTCGGAAACAACAAGATCTCATCTGTGTCCGACATCGTTCTTAACTCGTTCTCTGAAGGTGATGACGTGGCTTCGGCCGCCATTGCCGCTGCAGGGAAGATTGGCGGTGAGAAGGCTGCCAAAGCCCTTGTCGGACAACTCGGCGGCGATAATGATGTCGCGGCTGTCAATGCCCTTAAATCATTCCAGGGCAACTATCAGGATGAGCTTCTGGCAGCTCTCGACAATGCCAAGGACAACAAGACTTTGGGCAGCATACTCAGTCTGGTGATGGCCAGAAGGATGACTGCCGCCGCCCCGAAGGTATATTCATTGGTCGCCTCCAAGGATACGGAGGCTTCGTCCCTTGCGAAGCTCGCGCTTGCGGACATCGTCGGCGTGCAGGACATCGACAAGGTTGGCGCTTTGCTTGACAATGCCTCCTCCGCTGATCTGAAGGCATCGCAGAATGCTTTGATCGCCGCGGTGCACACTCTCGCTCCTGCTGAGCAGTATGCCAAGGTAAGCGCTCTTATGAAGAAATCGAAGAACTCCACAGCTTACTATCCAGTCCTTGCCGCCACCGGCACTGACGAGGCTGTGGACGATCTTGCCGCCGCTTATGAGGCTGGTGACAAGTCCGCTTTCGCCTCGCTGTTGAAGATTGATAATTTCAAGGTCGCTCCGGTCCTCATCAAGATCGCGGGTTCGGACGCAAGCATTGCTGACAAGGCTGTGAAGAGATATGCGTCTCTTGTCTCACAGTACGAGACCAACATTGACAAGAAACGTATTGACTTCGCCAAGGCACTGGAGCTTGCGCAGACTCCTGCCGTGAGGAAGTCCGTCCTCAAGTCTCTTGCTTCAGTCCCTACCATGAAAGCATTCCTGCTTGCCGGCAAGTATTTGGATGACAGTGATAAAGGTGTCAGACATTCCGCTGCGGAATGTGTCAGGGCAATCGCCTCCAAGACCAAGGAGGAAATCAACTATGCTGATTTGAAAACCAACCTTGACAAGGCGGTCGTGATCTTCAAGGCCGCAGGTGGCGCCGATGACGGTTACGCAGTCGATGAGATAGGCAAGATTCTCAGCGAGGCCGAGCCTTCACCAATCTCGCAGTTGACAGAGGAGGAGAAGAGGCAGGGATTCGAGATGCTGTTTGACGGCACGAACCTGGACAAGTGGCAGGGTGATATGGAAGGTTATACTCCTGTCAACGGAACAATCTATGTGTCAGCGAACTACGGCAGCACCGGCAATCTCTACACGAAGAAGGAGTACCGTAACTTCGTATATCGTTTCGAGTTCTGCTTCCTTCGTGAGGGTGTGAACAACGGTGTGGGTGTCAGGACTCCGATGGGGGTTGACGCTGCATATCAGGGAATGTGCGAGGTACAGATTCTCGACCACGACGCTCCGATGTATGCCAAACTTCGTGAATATCAGGTGCACGGTTCTGTCTACGGCGTGATTCCGGCCAAGAGAATCGTTCATAAGCCTCTCGGGGAATGGAGCACAGAAGAAATCCGTGTCGAGGGTGACAACATCAAGGTGACGGTCAATGGTGAGGTTATCTTGGAGGGCAATGTCCGTAAGGCTTGCCAGGGACACAACGTGGCTCCAGACGGCGGCAAGAAAAATCCTTACACTGTCGATCACAAGAACCATCCCGGAATGTTCAACAAGAAAGGTTACATCTCTTTCTGCGGTCACGGCGAGGGTTTGAAGATCCGCAATGTCCGCATTCTGGATCTCGGAGACAAGAAATAATAACTTGCTGATATTTAATTGAAAACACCTTTGTCTTTAGTCAACCATAACTAAAGTCAAAGGTGCTTTCTTTTGATAATCAATCTGTTGTCCGTCATGCTAAGGTTTGTGGCGGACAGTGAGAGTGTTCTTTAGCAGTTCATAGCGCCGCAGCAGTGGATGACCTGGCCGGAAACGTAGCCGGAGAGGTCGCTGGCGAGGAAGACGGCGACATTGGCGACATCCTCAGGGGTGCCTCCACGGCGAAGCGGAATCTGTTTTACCCAAGCGTCACGTACATCCTCAGGAAGTGCGTTTGTCATGTCCGAGATGATGAATCCAGGTGCTATGCAGTTGGCTCTGATGCCGCGTGGGCCCATTTCCTTTGCGATGGACTTGGCCAAGCCTATGAGACCGGCCTTGGAGGCAGAGTAGTTGCACTGGCCGGCATTTCCGGATACTCCCACAACAGAAGACATGTTGATGATGCTTCCGCCTCTCTGGCGGGCCATGATAGGCGTGATGGCGTGGATGAAGTTGAACGCGGACTTGAGGTTCACATTGATTACGGCGTCCCACTGTGCCTCGCTCATTCTGAGCATTAGGCCGTCCTTGGTGATGCCGGCGTTGTTCACAAGGATGTCAATCCTGCCGAAATCGGCCAGAATCTGGTTCACAACATTGTGTGTCTCCTCGAAGTTGGCGGCGTTGGAGGCATAAGCCTTTACCTTGTGGCCGAAAGCTTCGATGTCCTTGACTGTCTGTTCCCCAACTTCATTGATGACAAGGTCTGTGAAAGCCACGTCCGCTCCCTCGGAAGCGAATTTCATGGCGATTGCCTTGCCGATTCCTCTTGCGGCGCCCGTTATGAGGGCAACCTTTCCGTCTAAAAGTCCCATAATATTAATTAAAATTAAATTTTCTGTCAGCGCTCCTGCCTTGTTCAAAGCTTCTGCGCAGGTGTGTGTGCCGCAAACTTCAGACCACAGAAAACCATCAGGTCGGATTCATGTTCCGGCAAATCACGGCAAAAGTAATCTATCTTGCCGCGAAGAGCAAATCTTTGGGTCGCTATTTGGTGAAAGAAAGGAAGATGTGGCGAAAGGCACGGAGAAAATGGTTATCTTTGCGTGTTAACACACGCGATGACGGCCGTAGGGATATTCATAAATCACCGGTGCGCCGAAGTCGCGGAATCAGTTTTAGAAATGAGTGAGATACGTGACCCTCAGCTCTGGGAAAGCGGAGAGCTGAAGATAGAATGGGTAAGGCATCACATGCCTCTGCTTGAAGGTTTGGAGAAAGAGTTTAAGGAGACAAAGCCGTTCAGGGGGCTGAAGGTGGCTCTTTCCGTGCATCTGGAGGCCAAGACGGCGCATCTGTGTGAGGTTCTGGCCGAAGGCGGGGCGGAGATGTACGTCACCGGAAGCAATCCTCTTTCGACTCAGGACGATGTGGCCGCCGCTCTTGTGCATGAGGGATTGAACGTGTTCGCTGTCCATGGAGCGACCCCGGAGGAATATGAAAGCGGCATCAGGCGAGTCATCGAGTGCGGCCCGAACATCATCATAGATGACGGTGGAGATCTCGTCACGATGATCCACGAGAACTATCCTGAGCTCATCCCTAATGTCATCGGTGGCTGCGAGGAGACCACGACCGGAATCCTTCGCCTTGAGACGATGAACCGTGAAAGGAAACTCAGATTCCCGATGATGCTTGTGAACAACGCTGCATGCAAGCATTTCTTCGACAACCGTTACGGCACAGGCCAGTCTGTCTGGGACGGCATCAACAGGACGACCAACCTGATCGTGGCCGGGAAATATGTCGTTGTCGCCGGCTACGGCTGGTGCGGCAAGGGCGTGGCGATGCGTGCAAAGGGTCTCGGGGCGAAAGTCATTGTGACAGAGGTGGATCCTATCAAGGCTATGGAGGCTGTGATGGATGGGTTCCAGGTCATGAGCATGGCTCAGGCCGCATCGGAAGGTGATATATTCGTGACAGTGACCGGCTGCGATGATGTCATCACCAAGGAGCATTTCCTTGCGATGAAGGACGGAGCGATCTGCTGCAACGCCGGGCATTTCGACTGTGAGGTGAATGTCGCACAGCTCAAGGAACTTGCGGTTAGCGAGAAGCCCGCGAGGCAGAATATTCAGGAATATGACCTCCCGAACGGCCGTAAGGTCTATATCATAGCGGAAGGCAGGCTTGTCAACCTCGCCGCAGGTGACGGACACCCGGCTGAGATCATGGACATGTCGTTCGCGATTCAGGCCTTGAGTGCCAAGTATCTGGCGGACAATAGGATAGTCCTTGCAAGGGATCTTGGAGAGATGCTCCATTGCGTGCCGGAGTCCATTGACCGTGAGGTCGCCTTCAGAAAGCTGAAGGACTGGGGAATAACTATCGACACCTTGACTCCGGCCCAGCACAAGTACCTTTACGGGGAATAATCGCATCAATGGTTTCTTTAAAGAATAGGTTGGCTGCTTTGCCGGCCTATTCTTCATATTATTAATTAATTGTAATGCCATGAGACTAATTCCTATCTACACTTGGACCAAAGGCATCAGAAATTTCAGTCATAGGAGAAAGCAATTTTCCCAGCAGCCTTGGGCGCAGGGGGTGTTGCTTCTTTGCTGCGTGGTTGTTGCGATGCTTTTGGCCAACCTTCCGTTCACCAAAGAGTTCTACCACAATGTTCTGGAGACCGAGATTTCCTTGAGGTTCCAGATTCCCGGGCATGATGGATTTCTTTTCCCGCAAGGGATGACGGTTGAGAGTTTCATCAACGACATCCTGATGACAGTCTTCTTCTTTACCGTCGGTCTGGAGATCAGGCGCGAGATGAAGAATGGAGAGTTGTCCAGCGTCAAGAAGGCCATGATGCCGGTGATCGCCGCATTCGGCGGCGTTGTGGCCCCAGCGTTGATATTCACCGCTGTCAACCATGGTTCCGCCGCCGCTTCCGGATGGGGTATTCCTACCGCCACGGACATCGCATTCGCTGTCGGCATCCTGTCCATTTTGGGTGACCGCGTGCCGGTGTCGTTGAAAATCTTCCTGACGGCGCTGGCCATAGCCGATGACCTCATTGCCATTCTGGTTGTGGCTCTGTTCTACGGTGGCACGATCAATTTCGGACTTTTGGCCATAGCGTTTGTACTGATCGCCTTGGTGCTGTTGATGAACAAGTTGGGCGAGAAACGAGACTGGTTCTATCTGGTTCCGGCCATCGCGATCTGGTCGCTCTTCTACTATGCCGGCATCCACTCCACGATGTCGGGCGTCGTGATGGCTTTCCTTGTGCCGATGACCCCTCGGTTCAACGAGGCCTACTTCCACAGAAAGCGTCTCCAGTACATCCGCAGGCTCAATGAATATAAAGGGATAGCCTCAACCTCCACCGAATTCCCTAACGGTCCGCAGAGACATTGCCTGAGGCGTCTGTCCGCCATCTCAAGGGATTCCATCGGAATGAGCTACCGTCTTGAGCACGCCCTCGGACCTTGGGTCAACTTCTTGATAATGCCGATCTTCGCCCTTGCCAACGCGGGAGTCGAGATTCCGGACGTGTCCTACTTCAACGTGTTCCAGTTCGATCAGGCTCTGGGCAGCGTGAGTATGGGAATATTCCTTGGCCTTGTCCTTGGCAAACCTCTTGGAATCTCCCTCGCCAGCTTCGTCGCCGTCAAGCTTCACGTGGGAGAGATGCCTGCCAAGGCGACCTGGACTATGCTGATAGCCGTGGCTTGCCTTGGGGGCATCGGATTCACGATGTCCATCTTTGTGGACACCTTGTCTTTCGGTGACCAGGCTCCTGAGATCACAGCCCGTCTTCGTGATATGGGCAAGGTGGCCGTGCTGATGGGCTCCCTCTGCGCCGGCATCCTCGGCAGTGCCCTGATCAGCATTGTCCACGGCATCGAGTCCCGCAAGGCCGTCAAGGCTTGAATTGCTTCTGAATATAATTAATAAAGGCTGACCGTGATGGCGGCCAGCCTTTATTTATCTCAACTTGAGAAGTGACCAGCCTTACTTGTTGCTTAAAAGCGTGGTCACAGAGCCTGTCGAAGAGACCCTTCTCAATGCCTGTTACTTCTTCGGAGAATCAAGAATCGTCACGTCATCTCCAGGATTCTCAGGCATTTCAAGCCAGAACCAATTCAGAGCGACATCACCATTCTCCGTCTCGCCTACAGCGGCATAGAAAAGATTCTCTCCTGCCTTCCAACCCTGTCCATTGTTGTTGAATTTGTGAATTGAGGTGTTGGCATAAACGCCTGGAACGTGATCTTCATAGTCCCAAACCACGTAGTTGGCAAAGGTGCTTTCTTTGGCATGTCCGTCTCCGATAACATTGACATTCTCCGTTGTCGTGTAGTAATTGGCGGCCTTGCTGTTCGGCACATTATGGATGATCAATGTGTTCTTTTCGGCGAAGACTCTGTACTCGAAGGCCACTGCGACCCACGGTTCTGTGGCCGCCGCCTCGGTCGTGAACTCAAACGCAGCCTCGTTGGACTCTACAAACCCGGACTCCGCTGAAGGAACCGTCTGCACGTAGATGATGTAGGACGTGGAGGCGGTCAGACCGGCGAGAGTCACGAACGGATCCCCGAAAGTCTTGTCGGCGTCGCTGTTGAGGTTCTTGGACGGATCATCCTTGGCTACGATTCTGTACTTGTAGGTAGCACCGTCAATCACGCTCCATGTAACGCTAACTCCCACATCTGTTTTTGCGCTGGTCCTGAAGGTAGGCGCCTCTGCGCGAGGAACGGTTCCGGTCTTGAATGTGACCTTGGCCTCTTCAGAGTTCAGATAGTTGGTCTCAGGAGCGGCCACAGCCGTGATTGTGAATTCATACTCCGTGTCTTCCTTGAGGTCTGTGAATGTCTTTGATTCACCGGTGAAAGCCGCATCTTCTGCAACCACAACTGTCGGCTCGGCTGTCTCGTACAACTTCCACGAGTAGCCCGCGGCGTTCTCGACCGCAGCCCAAGAGACGGTGCTCTCCGCGGATGTCGCCTCTACGGCGGCCTTTGGAACCGGTGTTTGGAGTTGGATTTTCTCGGCTTCCTTGTCGCATCCTGCAACAACGAACACAACGGCCGCGATGGCGGCCTGTGCGAACAGATTACTTTTCATTGTCTATTGTTTTGTTAAATTCGTTCCCGAAAGTTAGGAAAAGTTTGGGGAAATCCAATGGTAAATTGAGATTAAAGCACTCTTGGGTGACATTTTTGTTCTTTTTCGTGGCCGCAGGGCTCCAATTAACCATCTCGGGCAACGATTTGGACCGAAAATGTCGCCCGAGGAATCATTACTTTATGGACTAGCCTTTTATATTCCGAGCTCGTCCTTCATCGAGCGGAGAAGATCGAAGGCCTGAAGCGGGGTGATGTTGTTCAGATCCACTCCGGAGAGTTTGTCGCGCAGGGATTCGAGCGTCGGGTCGTCCAGCTGGAAGAA
>CAKVBK010000058.1 GCA_934725285.1 uncultured Bacteroidales bacterium
GAGAGGACGATGCCGAGGACAGCGACTAAGACTCCAAGCCATTGGATCAGGGAGAGGTGCTCACGGCCTATGACTTCGGCGACAAGGGCGGTGGCGACGCACATCATGGCAAGGAACACGCTGGACTTGGCGACGCCTAACTTCTTGATGGCCATTGCCCAAAGGGAGAACGCAAGGCTGGAGCAGAGGACAGCAAGGCAGAGAATCGGCTCAAGGACTTCCCATGAAAGGAGCCTGGAGTCAAAATTCTCGACGCCTTTTGTCAGGAAGAACGGCAGGAAGTACAGTGAGCCGATCAGGAACTGGTACATCACGATGACCTGAGGCTTGTAGCCGTCTGCCAGAAGCTTTGTCAGAGAGGCATGACCTACTTCGGAGAACACTGCGATCATCAGAAGGATGACACCGAGGATGAAGTTCCGCGGGACTCCTTCTTCACCACCCTGATGTAGAAGGACAAGGCATATTCCCCCCAACGTCACGGCGATTCCGAAGCCGTTCAAAAGGGAGATGCGCTCTTTGAAGAACAAGGCGCCGGCTCCCACCGAGAAGATCGGCACGGAGGCGATGATCATGGCGCTGATGGTCGGAGAGCCAGTCTCCTTGATGCCGTAGGTCTCGCAAAGGAAATAGATGAGCGGCTCGAACAAAGCGAGGAACGCGAACTTCGCCAAGTCCTTGCGCGCGATGAAACGGAAAGACTTGGTGAATATGTTGAAAAGAAGGAGTATGATGCCGGCGACAAATATCCTTATCGGGACGAAATAGAAAATCGGAACACCAAGGGCGATCAGCTTGTCGCTCCAGATGTAGGACATTCCCCAAAGCACAATGGCAAAGACAGACAGCAGATAGACTACCGCCTTGTTGTCGCATATACTTTTAGCAGCGCTCATACAGAATAATCACATTACCTTTCAGATTTACAAAGATAATCAAATTTTTCTTTCGGAAAGAAATTATATTCAAATATTCACTATCATTTTAACAGTCTTAAAGAAATGCGCTTGCGGTCAAGATCGACATCGAGGACGCTGACGCGGACCTTCTGGTGGAGTTTGACTTTCTGGCCACGCATCTGGGAGACATGAATGAGGCCGTTCTCGTGGATGCCGATGTCCACAAAGGCACCGAAAGCGGTCACATTGGTGACGATTCCCGGCAGTTCCATTCCCGGTTTCAGGTCATCAATCTCGTGGATGTCATCTGCAAAGCTGAACTCCTGCGCGCTCTGGCGAGGGTCACGGCCAGGCTTGGCCAATTCTTTAAGAATATCATTGATCGTAGGAAGGCCGAACTCTCCCTCAACGTAGGCAGACGGATCTATCTTACCTATCAAAGCCTCATTACCAAGCAGTTCCTTGGTGCTTACACCCAAATCGGAAGCCATCCTGTCAACGATGTGATAGCATTCCGGGTGAACGGCTGAATTGTCAAGCGGATTCTCCGCGTTCTGGATCCGCAGGAAGCCAGCGCACTGCTCGAAAGCCTTCGGACCGAGTTTCGGCACCTTGCGCAATTGAGAGCGGGAAGCGAATCCTCCAATCGATGTACGATAATCCACGATGTTCGAGGCCAATGCCGGGCCGATTCCCGAAACATAACTAAGAAGATAAGGGCTGGCGGTGTTGAGATTCACCCCGACACTGTTCACGCAGATGATCACAGTGTTGTCCAGTTTCTCCCGCAGCAGGTTCTGGTCCACATCATGTTGGTACTGCCCCACGCCCAATGACTTAGGGTCAATCTTGACCAACTCCGACAGCGGATCCATCAGACGGCGGCCAATTGACACAGCCCCTCGGACCGTCACATCTTCATCAGGAAACTCCTGCCTCGCGACCTCGGAGGCTGAATATATCGACGCTCCGTCCTCGCTGACAGTGAACACCTTAACGTTCTCAGGAATGCCAACACGCTTGATGAAATCCTCAGTCTCGCGAGAGGCTGTGCCGTTACCAATGGCAATAACCTCGATGGAATATTCATCAATCATCGCAGCCACGGCCATTATCGACTTGATCTTCTCGCTCTGAGGAGGATGCGGGAATATTATCTCGTGGTGCAGGAGGTTGCCTTGCTCGTCCAGACAGACGATCTTGCAGCCGTTGCGGAATCCGGGGTCTATCGCCATGGTCCTTTTCTGACCGACCGGAGCGGATAGCAAAAGCTGAGTGAGGTTCTCCCCGAAAACATTAATAGACTCGATGTCCGCTTTTTCTTTGGCTTCCTTAACGATTTCGTTGGTCAGCGACGGCTCAAGCAATCTCTTATAGGCGTCATCGACGGCCAGACGGATCTGCTCCGCAAGCTTGGCTCCCGGATAACGGTGCTCCTGGCAGAAATCGTAGTAGATCTTGTTGCCGCATTTCTCCGGATCGGCATCGAGACCGATAGACAGGAAGCCTTCCTTCTCGGCACGAAGAACCGCCAGCAGGTTATGAGACGGAATCCTCTGCAGCGGCATGGAGAAATTGAAATACGTCCTGTACTTAGAAGCCTCGGCATTGCCTGAAGCCGCTTTTGTGGCCTTGGACTCAATCCTGCGGGTCCTGAATATGTGCCTGAGGTTCTCGCGGACTGTCTGCGACTCGGAAAGACGCTCAGCGATGATGTCACGTGCTCCGGCAAGAGCCTCCTCAACGGAACCGACCTTGTCACCGACATATTTCCGTGCCTCGGCCTCCGGATCGGCCACCTCAACCTTCCACATCCTGTCCGCCAAAGGCTCCAGACCTTTTTCCTTCGCCATCGTCGCGCGTGTTCTGCGCTTCGGCCTGTAAGGCAGGTACAGATCCTCCAACTCACTGGCCACAACGCAGTTTTCTATCTTGGACCGGAGTTCGTCCGTAAGCTTGCCCTGCTCGGAGATCGTGGACAGAATCCCGGACTTTCTCTTCTCCATCTCGGTGAACACATCGTTCCAATGCTTGATCTCAGCGACTGCGACATCGTCCAGTCCTCCGGTCTTCTCCTTTCTGTAACGGCTGATGAAGGGAATCGTGTTACCCTCTTCGAAAAGATGGACGCAATTCTCGACCTGCCAATCCTTGACGCCGATGGCGCGGGCTATGTAGTCAATATAGATATTTTTCATATTCAAAGTGTTATCAATAATTCAACTTTCGCAAGCAGTGAAGAAATGGTGTTTCACCAATGCGGAACTGTCAATCCTGCGAGACGACCTTCAGCTCATCCCGGTAAGCCGAGAATATCTTGGATTTCGAGACGAACCCAACGTAGGTCCTGTCACGCCTGACAACCGGTAGGTTCCATGCCGATGTCTCCTCGAATTTCTTCATCACCGAGTCCATCTTCTCATCCTCATAGACATATTCCTCAGCGCTCCGCATAAAGTTGAAGACGTGGAGGGTCTCATATTCATCGGTTCTGAACATGTCCTTGCGGATGTCCTCCAAAGAGACGAATCCTTGGAAGCGGTCTTTTGAGTCAAGAACCGGGAATATGTTTCTGGTGGATTCCGAAATGACTTCGACCAGCCTGCCGAGAGTGTCATCAATCTTCACTGTGGAGAAGTCTGTCTCTATCACGTCCGACACCTTCAAAAGGGTCAGCACGGCCTGGTCGCTGTCGTGGGTCAGAAGTTCTCCCCTTTGGGCTATACGCTTGGTGTAGATGGAGTATTTCTCCACTATTCTGGTCGTCCCGAAAGAGATTGTCGAAGTAAGGATAAGCGGAATGAACAGATCGTAGCCACCCGAAATCTCGGCGATAAGGAAGATCGCGGTCATTGGGGCCTGCATCACGCCGGCCATGAGTCCGGCCATACCGACCAGCACGAAATTCTGTTCCGGGACACTCATCAGAGTGCCGTCAAAGAGCAGGTTCAGAGTTCTGGCCACCACGAAACCGGCAATAGCTCCTACAAAAAGTGTTGGGCCGAATGTTCCGCCCACTCCCCCGCCGGCGTTAGTCAGCGTCATCGAGAACACCTTCAGCAAGAGGATCAGCATGAAGAAAACCGGCACCGACCAAGGACTGTCAGCCAAAAAAGCCAATGGAGTCTGGCCTTCCAAAGACAGTTCATGCCCATTAAGCAGCACACCGAGAGACTCATATCCTTCACCGTAAAGCGGAGGAAACAGGAATATCAGGATTCCCAGCCCGACCGCGCAGACAAGCCATTTGATGAAAGCGTTATCCATCTTTCCGATCCTGTCCTCAAGTTTCAAGGTCGTGCGGATGAAATAGATGGAACATGCTCCGCAGAACAAGCCAAGAATAATGTAATATGGAATATTCTTGAGCACAAACGGGATCAACGTGCACTCGAACGGAGTCGATGAGCCAAGGAATATGTACGAGACCACAGTCGCTGACACTGTCGAAAGCAGCAGCGGCATCATTGAGGTCATCGAGATGTTGAAAAGCAGAATCTCAAGGACGAAGAGGACACCGGCCAGAGGAGCCTTGAATATTCCTGCCACGGCGGCGGCGGATCCGCAGCCCAGCAGGACGGTCATACTCCTGTAGGACAACCCCATATAGCGGGCGAAGTTGGACCCTATGGCGGCTCCGGTGTAGACGATAGGGGCCTCCGCCCCGACTGATCCGCCGAATCCGATTGTGACCGAACTTGCGGCTATCGAGGACCACATGTTATGCGGTTTGATTCTGGACTCGTGCCTTGAGACCGCCTGAAGGGCCTTGGTGACACCGTGTCCGATCCTGTCATTGATCACGAACTTGCAGAACAGCATCGCCAGCAGCATTCCTATTCCAGGAAGGGCAAGGTAGTAAAGAGCCCCGTCCAGAACCCCGCCGAAAGCGTCGCGCAAGCCCTCCTGAATCACGGAGATCAAGGTCTTGAGCAGCACGGCCGCCAGCCCGACCACGATTCCGACGACGAGGCTGAGCACCAGGAGCTGGTTCCTTTCCGACAAGCGGGATATGGGGTTCAACTTTGGCATATTCATACAAAAATAGTTATTTTTGCGATAGTGTAAAACATCTAATATTCATGAAATGAAAAAAGTCTTGGTGTCGCTGATAAGCGCCATGCTGGTCGCCCTGCTTGGCGTGATCGGGCTGAACATATTCAGGAACGCCAGTCCGAGGGAAAGGGTGAAAGCCGAAAACGGAAGCAGGATCATCGTGGAGGAACTGAGTTTCTACCACCGCAACGACAAGATTTACGGGAAGGTCTTCAAGCCAGCCGACGACAAAGGTTTCTTTCCGGACTCGCTTGGACCGAGACCTGTTGTCATATTCTTTCACGAGCCGCTTAAGACCACATATCCAGAAGGTTTTGTAAAGGCTTTGGTTCCGGAGGGGCTGATCGGCTACACGACAGCCTTCCACGAGAAAGGCAAGGATGTGGAGTTTATCGTCAAGAAGATCGGGCAGGAGAGATTCACCGATCGGGACAGGATTTATCTGATCAGCGACACTTTCGCCTCTGAAGCCGTGGTCAAGGCGGCCTACAAACTGAAGAAGGCCGTCAGCGGATTGATGCTCATCGAGCCGGAACTCAGCGACAAGACAGCCGGGCTTATCCCAAAACTTGGCTATGATGTCATGACAATAGACGCTTCCGAAAAATCATCTGCAAAAGCCAAGACAATTGACTATCTTGAACTTAGAGGAGCATTAAAATGAAAAAGACAAGATTCGGAATAGTCGGGACCGGCCGTATCAGCGACTGGGTTCTCAAAGGTGCGGTGATGGATCCACGCTTCGAAGCGGCGGCGGTTTGTTCACGTTCGCAAGAGAAGGGGAAGGCGTTCGCCGAGGCTCACGGAATCGGAAAGGTTTACACGGATGTCAACGAGATGGCCTCAGACCCGGACATAGACGCCATCTACATCGGCACGCCGAACAGCACGCACCACGACATCGCGATCAAGTGCATGAACCATCGCAAACACGTTCTGTGCGAAAAGCCTATGGCATCCAACGCGCGCGAGGCGGGTGAGATGATTGATGCCGCAAAGGCCAACGGAGTGACGCTGATGGAGGCGATGATCTCCACACTGTGTCCTAATTTCGTGGCCGCAAGGGAACGTCTGGCCGAGATGGGAACCGTGCGTCACTACTTCGCGTCGTTCTGCCAATATTCATCCAAATACGATCTGGTCAAAAGGATAATAGCCGGCGATGATAAATCCACGGTGCCAAGTTCCTTCAATCCAGACTGTTGCGGAGGCGCGTTGATGGACATAGGAATATACCCGATCTACCCGATGGTATCGTTGTTCGGCCGTCCCAAAGGGATCAAGGCCAATCTCACGACCTGCGAGGTGCCGGTTGTGGACAGGTGTTCCGATGGAATCAACGACCTGAAATCTGACACCGAGCATAATGCATCGTACCGATGGAAACGGATTGACCTGCAAGGAAGCGTGATCTTTGAATATGAGGGGATGAGTGCCACGATAATATATTCAAAGATAGCGGATTCGCACCTTTGCGCGGAAATTTCATGCGACGGAGGTGTCATTTCTATGGACCAGATTCACATTTGCCGCCACGCGGAGATGACAAGACGCGGAGCTCCTACTTCAGGCAGAGCCTCAGGACCGCAGGCCGAAGACATCTCCGTCCCTGTTGACGCTGACGAGTACCTGTGCGAGTTCCGTGAGTTCATCGATGTGTTGGAATCAGGCCGTCTCGAATCGTCAGCGAACAGTCTGGAGACATCCCTGACAACCGCTGAGATCCTTGACGGGATCCGCCTCCAGGCCGGCGTGAAATTCCCGGGCGACCAATAGACTTCCAAGACATCAGAAACCGATTTTACGAACCGGTTTCTCTGACGAGATCCTTTCATCGTCACAGTACGACCGGATTTCCTCGAAAGATGGCTCCTCTCCGGTAAGGATGGACTGTACTGTTCTCTTCCGGCAGATGTTCTCGATCTGACCACCGGACAGGTCGTAGCTTTCCGACAGGGAAAACGCCTCGTCGGCAGACAATTCCGGAATCATCGATGCCCAGATCTTCGCTCTGGATTCTTTCGACGGCCTTCCGAACTTGATCTTGTAAAGAAACCGCCTTTCAAACGCCTTGTCCAAATTGTCGGTAAGGTTGGTGGTGGCGATAAGGATTCCGTCCAGATTCTCCATCTCCTGAAGGATAATGTTCTGGATGCTGTTCTCCATCTTGTCCACGGCACTCGTCGCGCCTTCCTTCCTGACCCCGAAAACCGCGTCAGCCTCGTTGAACAGCAGGATAGGAGCGACATCCGAACTGTTCACCAATTCGCGATAGCTGTCGAAAAGGTTCTTGATGTTCTTCTCGCTCTCACCCACGAAGCAATCCTTGATCTTTGTGACATCGACAGAGACGATCATCCTCCCGGTCTCTCTGGCAAGCTGGTAGACTGTCTCCGTCTTTCCGGTCCCCGGGGATCCGTAGAACAGGCAAGTGAATCCGGTACGCATTCCCTTGTCCGCCAATGCCTTTCTGACCTGCGCATACCGTTCCTCGGACAGAATCCCTCTCAAAGTTCCCACCTTACGGCCCACTTCCTCGCCATAGAACAGTTTCTTCTCTTTAATCGTCTTGGAATCAATCGTTCCTGCCACAGTCTTCTTCGACTTCCTCAAACCTCCCGCATCTTTGAATATCTCTTCTTTTACCGAGTCCTTGATCTTGAAGTAATCCTTGGATTTGATCCCGTTCTCTGAGGAATATTCAATCAGGCCTTTACCCTGAAGCTCAAGTTCCTCTCTGGAATATCTCGCTTTGAGCACATCCAGATCACATTCGTGATCCTCTCCGAAAATGTCCTCCAGATCGTGCCAGCCGACCATATCGTCATCCTCGCTGAAATACCTGTAGCACAGGGCGTAAAAGACGACGCGTTCACTGCTGGAGATGTATTTTTCGCCATCCAGAACACCGTATTTTCTGATCGCTGACGCTACTGATGTTTCAGGATTGTCTTGAACCAACGCATCCAGTTCCCTGAGCATCGGCTCATATTCCAGTTCGTTGGACTCACGGAGTTTCATAAGTTGTTTGAAGCGTCTCAGGACACCCACAGCCGTGTACCATTCCGTGCCCGGCTTGCGATAGATGCTGTCTTGGGTGATTGCCTTGACCACCTCGTCCGGGACCCTGATACCGTTACGATCCGTCTTGAGCCTGATAAGCCACCTGTCAGCCAGGACCTTAAGATCTTCGCTATACTGGAGGAACTCAAGGTAGCTCAACCCCATGAACTCCGCCAATTCACTTTGTTCCAGCCTGTACGACGATGATTTCTCCATTATGGCTGAGAACAGGAGAGCTTGGGCTGCCGTAAGCTCAAGCCTCTTCATCAGATAGCGGATGTCTGTCATCGCCAATCTTATCCTGTCCTCCGTCAAAGACAAGGTCTCGTCACCGTCACTTCCCTTGACCTTAAGGGTGGTGATCACCGAATTCATAGATTGAATCAAAGTCTTGTGTCTCATAATCCGTGCATCTTTTTCAACGGTGCAAAGATACTGCGAGATATTGCCAAAATATGGCAGTTCACTTCTGTGATATAGAGTAATTAAAAGAATTTGTTTTATAAAATCACCATCAGTCAGTGGATTCGGGAAGGTTTTCCTCTATCATGGAATGGACTTTCTCTCCGACATCGGTGTTTCGGCAGCCGGACAATTTGACTTTTCCCATTCCATGAACGCCACGGAGCACACAGAAGCCGCCATCAGAATCGTCTACATAAGTGAGGATCTCGTCAAAGCCATCCTCTTGACCGTAAAAGACAAAACCTTCGTCAGGAGACGATCCGAATCCCATAAAGAGCAACAACAGCGGGTCTATTTCAAAAGTTCTGGTGTTCTCGTACAGATTGAAAGCTTTGGCGTCAAACTGGAATTTTTCTCCTGAATATCTGACTTCGCCATGTCCGTCAGTGTTGAAACAGACGCGCGAAGACCTTGAAAGGCTGTCACCATATTCCTTAGTTTCAGCATCATAAGCCTGCCACCAATTGAACGACATTGAATATTCATAGCCCTTCGCTCCATCGTAAATGCCCGTCATTGAATATATCGGAGTCCAATTCCCATCCTTTGACAGGAATATGGTATCCCCGGAGTCCAACCGTGGGATCGCCACATCGTTGCTTTCGTTGCCGATGAAGAAGAAATATTCATTGGCGCTTTTCTGCTCATAGCTTGCCCACAGTCCGTGCTTGGCTCCAGGACGGTACTCCCTCCACGTCAGACCGTCACGCACGAAGTAACCTCCTTTATAGCAATATATATCACGTCCAGAGTCAGGCATGTAGTCGTAAATCTCCTTGGTGGTGTAGATAGGCTGCCATTTCTCCCCAGGCTTGGCGTAATAGAATTGGTTGACAGCAGACTTCGGCACGCTCACCTCACATTGGGAGTTCTCAATGTTGTAGAAATGCTCCTCTTCGTTGTACTGCTCGTATGTCGCCCAGACGCCTTCTTGGAAATCCGGGCGGTATTCCTCCCAGGAATTGCCGTTCCTGATGAAATAGCCTCCGTCATAGACATACAGACCGGTAGTCTGGGCGAAGGTGCCAACCGCTGAAATGACGCAAAGGGCACAGGTGATTATGACGTACTGTAACTTCATATTCATTCAATTTCAAATTATCAACAAGTTGCTTCGACAAGCTCGGCGACCAAAACATGTCTGGTTAGTGTGCATGTCGTACCACGGTCGGTGAGCCGGCCGAACCACAGAGACGGGGCATCATTGCCCGCCGAGCCGACCGAAATAGGTCACGACATCCTCCCATGTCTTGAAGGCCTCCGAGCCGAAATGGATCAATGTGCCCATGAAATCCGGAGCGCCGTTCACTTCAGGCTCAGCGTCAATCAGATAGTCGGCCAGAAGAAGATTCTTGTGGTTTGTGATCGTCACACGGTTCCACACAGGGACACCAAGGTTGGTCTCGCACCAGTTCACGACCTTCCGGCAAAGTTCCGGCGTGTTGTACGGGACTCCGGCGACAATGTGGACATCATAGTTCACGGCAAGCGCGGCGACGGACTTGGCGAAGCCGCTCGAATGATTGATTATCTTGTCACTCAGCGAGATGAACAAAACTGGTTTCTGAATATTCCTCTGTCTGTCATAGATCCATTGAATCACAGGAAGAACGGAATGAAGGATGGCATTGTCATTGAGGTGATGCTCCCCGTCAAACCTAATCGCTTGAGGATAATGCTCGCTGAACAGATCGAAAGTGTGCACCAGCGTGTCGTGGATTCCGTAAAGCCCGAAAACTTTATCTTGATCCTCAGACGCCCGCCCGAAACAATGTGAGCTGACCTCACGGAAGTGCTCCAGAAGGGTTTTCGTGACAAGGAAAGATGTCTCTCCGTCATTACGGGGATTGTGATACTCCTGTCTACCCAAACCGTTGTTTTTCAGCAGGGTATCAGCAAGTTGAAACGCGGGGTTCACAAGGATTCTGTCCACTCCGTAAAGCATCTCGGCGTACATCGCCCCCATCGAGGTTCCGATGATAAGGTCCGGTTTTTCCGACGCGGTCATATTCCTTAACAGTTCCATCGCGTCGGATGGCTCGACAGGCAGGTCGGGTGCGGCCACCTCCGCCTCTGGCATCAGCAGCCTCAACGTCCTGACGCTTCCATTCTGACCGCTTGACGCGAATCCGTGCACATAAAGTATCTTCTTTCCGGCCATCAGGGCCGGGCGGGCATATTCATAAAGTTCCATAAGTCACCACTTACTCATTTTGTCATGTGTTTACAAAAATAACAATTTTCATATTCAAATGATTGGACAGACGCTTGAAATTCCTGACGGAAATGGCTATCTTTGAAAGATTGATATTTAAAATGACACTAACTATGACAGATCTGAAAAAAATAGCAGAAATTTTCGCCATCGAGGGCGAGGTCAAAGAGATAAAGCCGTTGGGCAACGGATTGATCAATGACACGTACAAGGTTGTCACAGAGGGCGATGCGCCGGATTATGTGCTCCAGAGGATCAACAACGCCATATTCACGGACGTGGATCTGCTCCAGAGCAACATCGAGGCCGTGACCAGACATATCCG
>CAKVBK010000059.1 GCA_934725285.1 uncultured Bacteroidales bacterium
AGAGCGATGGCAGGATCAAATCCGACCAGAAGCGGGACGAGAACCGTGGAGCCAAAGGCCACGAACATGAACTGAACACCGACTATGGATCGTTTCAGTGGGGATAAGGTGTGTTGTGACATAAATATTAAGTTATTTAGAAGCCCGGTAATACAATACAGCGGCGACCACGCCGAATATCACGTTAGGAAGCCACAGAGCGACCACCGGAGGCAATGCTCCGGAATAGACGAACATCTGGCTGAACCTCATGAACAGGATGTAGGTGAAACTGAGGCCGATTCCGATTCCGATGTTCAGACCGATGCCTCCTCTGCGCTTTCTCGAGGAAAGGCTTACACCCATAAGGGTCAGGATAAAGGCTGAGAACGGGAGCGCGAAACGGTTGTGTTTCTCGATGAGCGCGTACATCACATTGGCGTCTCCCCTCATCTTCTGCGTGGAGATCAACTCGTCAAGTTGGCCGGCAGGCAACGTCTCGACGGTTTTCTTGTTGCGGTAGAAATCTGTGACAGTCAGGTTCAGCACCGTGTCAAGTTCCGCTCCGGTGGTCACACGGTCCTGAAGGCCGTCGGAATATTCCCTTATGAAGTAATTCTTTAATTTCCAGCCATTGAAAGTGCTGTCCCAGACAGCTTTCTCGGCAGAAATCTTCTTGATGAGCTTATTGTTCTCTATGTCCTCAAGTGTGAAATCGTAGGCGGTGTTGTTCCAAGAGCTGAAAGACTCGACCGAAACAAATTTCCCAGGGTTTATCTGGTAATGCACATTATTGGAAGACAATGAGTTTCGGTGCTTCACATACTTCATCTCGAAATTGATTCGCTTGACGTTGGACCTCGGGATTATCCAAAGGTTCAGCGAAAGGGACAGTGTCGCTATCAGAAGCGCCGAGACCATATAAGGAACCATCATTCTCCTGTAGCTCACACCACAGGACAGGATCGCGATGATCTCACTGTTGGCGGCCATCCTGGAGGTAAAGAATATCACTGTGATGAACACGAACAGCGGACTGAACATATTCACGAAGTACGGGACGAAATTCACATAATAGTCAAAGACAATGGCATGCAGCGGAGCCTTGTTCTCGACGAAATGGTTGATCTTCTCGCTGATGTCGAAGATTATGACGATTCCTATGATGAGAAGAAGAGCTATAAAGAAGGTCATTATGAACTTCTTTATGATGTACCAGTCTATCTTCTTCAGTCCCACGTTCATATTCCTAAAGTCTTGAACTTATTCTTTTTACGGTCATGTCTTTCCAAGAGGCGAAATCCCCAGCCTCGATATGTCTGCGGGCCTCGCGGACCAGATCGAGGTAGAACGCCAGATTGTGCTCGCTCGCGATCATCGCGGCGAACATCTCCTTCGCGATGAACAGATGATGCAGGTAGGCTCTTGAATATGTCCGGTCGACGAACGACGCTCCATCCGGGTCGATAGGAGAGAAATCCTCCGCCCATTTGGAATTGCGCATATTCATTATGCCGTTCCATGTGAAAAGCATTCCGTTGCGGCCGTTGCGGGTAGGCATCACGCAGTCGAACATGTCCACTCCCCTTGCTATGCCTTCGAGAATGTTGGCAGGTGTGCCGACACCCATCAGGTAGCGTGGTCTGCTGTCCGGCAGGATCGGGCAGACTAGTTCCAGCATCTCGTACATCTTTTCCGTAGGCTCCCCCACCGCAAGTCCCCCGATAGCGAAACCGCCTACGGCTTCGCTGTCCCCGACAAGGCTCACGGCATGGTCAACGGCTCTCTTGCGGAGTTCCGGGTAGACACAGCCCTGGATAATCGGGAACATCACCTGATTGTACCCGTACAGAGGCTCGGTCTCGCAGAAATGTTTGAAATAGCGCTCAAGCCAGCCTTGGGTCAGTTTCAAAGACTTGGCGGCATACCTCTCGTCAGCGTCTCCCGGGCAACACTCATCGAGTGCCATCATGATGTCGGCACCGATGATTCTCTGCGTGTCAACATTATTTTCCGGAGTGAATGTGTGCCTGGATCCGTCAATGTGAGACTGGAAACGGCAGCCTTCTTCGGTGATCTTTCTGATTTTCGTCAAGGAGAACACCTGAAATCCGCCGCTGTCTGTAAGGATAGGCCTGTCCCAATTCTCAAACTTATGCAACCCTCCCACTTCACGCAGGATGTCGAGTCCCGGCCTCAGATAGAGATGATAGGTGTTGCCAAGGATGATCTCGGCCTTGATGTCCTCCTTCAAGTCCCTATGATAGACCCCTTTGACAGAGCCGACAGTCCCGACGGGCATGAATATCGGAGTCCTCACCTCACCGTGATCGGTGGTGAACACTCCTGTCCTCGCCCTTGACCCAGGGTCTCTCGCTATCTCTCTGAAAACCATTCTTCCAAAATTTAACCCTCAAAGATAGTGATTTTTAGCCGAAAACTCGTACATTTGTTTGTTTTGACCATACGCATAATAACAAAAAACACAATAACGTTATGAGCAACAAGCACATCAGCCTGAGGCTGATCATTATGAACTTCCTCCAGTACGCCATCTGGGGAGCGTACCTGACATCAATGGGAAGTTTTCTCGGCAAGGCCGGGCTCGGCCCACAGATCTGGCTTTTCTTCGCCACCCAGGGATTCGTCTCCATATTCATGCCAGCGCTTATAGGCATCGTTGCCGACAGATGGATTCCGGCTCAGAAGACTCTCTCTCTCTGCCAGCTCATCGCCGGAGTCTCGATGTTCGCCACCGGACTGTACGCCATGGGCAATGTCAGCATGGCTGAGGGGGCTTACGTCGTCGGCCCGGACTTCAATTTCAGCGTCTTCTACATCCTTTACACAATCAGTGTGGCATTCTACATGCCGACAATCGCCCTGACCAACTCCGTGGCCTACGCCGGACTTGAGGGAGCCGGGAAGGACACGGTAAAGGCGTTTCCTCCGATCCGTGTGTTCGGAACGGTCGGCTTCATCTGCACGATGCTGTTCGTGAACTTCATGAAAGATCCGTCCGGAATCCAGTACCAGCACAGCTACTTCCAGTTCTTCACATCAGGAGTTCTCAGTCTGATTCTTGGGTTCTATGCCCTGAGTCTCCCGAACGTTCCGGTCAAGAAAGCCAGCGGCAGCAGCTTCATGGAAGCCAGCGGCCTCAAAGCGTTCACCCTGTTCAAGGACAGGCAGATGGCAGTGTTCTTCATCTTCTCGATGCTTCTTGGAGCTTCACTCCAGATCACGAACGGCTACGCCAACTCGTTCATCTCATCTTTCACCGGAAATCCTGAATATGCCGACGCATGGGGCGCGCGCAACGCCAACGCCCTGATCTCACTCAGCCAGATGTCAGAGACCCTGTGCATCCTCCTGATACCTTTCTTCATGAAAAGGTTCGGAATCAAGAAGGTCATGCTCATCGCGATGTTCGCCTGGGTGCTCAGATTCGGTTTCTTCGGCATCGGCAACCCTGGCTCCGGAGTGTGGCTGTTCATCCTCTCCTGCCTCGTGTACGGCGTGGCGTTCGACTTCTTCAACATCTCAGGTTCCCTCTACGTCAACCGCCAGACTTCCAAGGACATCCGATCCAGCGCCCAGGGACTGTTCATGCTGATGACCAACGGCCTCGGAGCCTCGATCGGGACATGGGCCGCCGGGAAGGTCGTCAACCATTACGTCTACAACGCAGCCCAGCCTGACTGGGCAACAGCATGGTACATCTTCGCCGGCTACGCCATGATCGTCGGAATCCTGTTCGTCTTCCTGTTCAAGGATCCGGGCAAGGACGAGGAGTGTGCCGGGCAGGCCTAACGCTTCTTTGCCGGAGGACTGACCTCCACCCTCGCCAATCCGAACATACGGCTTTCCGAGAGATTATATTTCAGATCGAAGCAACGGTATTCATGATGATTCCTGACCTTGTGGTAGGATGTGACACAGTCAAACCTGTAGCCCATCTGCGCAAGGTCAGGAATATTCATTGAAGAGACACCCTTCTCCAGCAGAGATGACAGAATCTCGTGATTCCTGTCCAACGCTCCGATGGTTTTAAGCCTGATGCCTTTAAGATGGCCTCCGTTGACATAGTGGTACCTGCTTTTGCAGCTGACGCAGCAGAACTTCATGTCGCTGCGACCATAAGGAAGAACATCCCCACACTCCAGACATCTCCCCCTCGAACCGTCTTCCAAGTTATTCATCGTTTCTATCGTTAAATTAACCGTAAGGCTGTGCCGTCGCTGTCATCAGACTCCGATAACCATTGGTGCCGCACACCTCAGGACTCCGGCAAATATGCCTTTCTTAAACGAGATTTGAAAGAGGCACAAAGATTCTTTGTGAATATTTTTCTGTTTCTTATCAAAAATGTGTCAGATCATGTTTTCTTTGCAGACAAAAATTATTTCTTTGCACGGAACGATAATAATCTCATAACTAAAAAAAAGGCAAGCCGCCGATAAGAACATTCCTTTCCACACGTACTTTTCTATATAAAACGCAACGTTTGGATAAAATTCAGAAAAATCTTGACTATGAATATTTCCGACCCGCGTCAGACATAATACAGCTTTGTAAATTTGCGTCAGACAAAACTTCATAAACGACTTGAATTATGGAACAGTTGAACAGACTTGAAATCCGCGGGAATGTCGGCATCGTCAACATTCTCAAGGTCGGAGAGACGCGTGTGGCACATTTCTCCGTAGCTACAAACTTCGCCTACAAAGGAAGGAACGGCGAACCGGTCATCGAGACCACCTGGCACAACGTTACAGCTTGGGAAGGGGTCAAGGGCATTCCGTCTCTTGATGTCATCAAGAAAGGGTTCCCGGTCTATGTGACAGGAAGACTTCGGTCTCAGAAATACACATCAAGCGATGGTGTCGACAGAACAAGTATGGAAGTGATCGCCAACTCTGTCGAATGTGTTGACGAAAACATCTCTGCCCAATACATGAGATAGGATTCTCTGATGCGGTTTTTCCCGATGGCTGAATGTAGGGATGGAACGTGGGGAGGATCATCCATCGGGATTTCTTGTTTACTTGAAACAGTACTTCAAGTAAACATTGCACACACGATTTACCTATTAAATAAAGACTTATTTATCGTCAAATGAATTATTTTTTCAATAAATTGCAGAAAAATATTTGGAGGTAACGAAATAATGATTACCTTTGCGTACACTTTCTGTCTAGCAGGCAAAGGCTGATTGGACGCCAAAGCGGAACTCCTTGGATTCAAGGCCGTGAGGCAGCAGGAATGCCAGATGCGGAAGCGCATCTCCATCAGAACACCTTACCGCAAGCGGAAAGTTTATTTTTTTTACAGCAGTCAATGTCACAGATATTGTTAAGGAACGGCAACAGGTAACAGCAGTAAAGAGACAACTATCACCTGAATATACCGGCAATTGCAAAAAATTATGGCAGAAAAATAAAAACAGGAATTTTGGTAACGTGCAAAATTCCTGTTTTTCCTTTTTTCTGCCACTATACACCCACGGCAGCTTATCTTGCGTAAAAGTCACTTCGGATAGCTCTGCGGCCAATCGTCTATCTATGATGATACATATCGTCATAGTACCGGAGATATTCCCCGCTGGTGACGTTGTCCAGCCACTGCCCGTTATCAAGATACCAACGGACGGTCTTCTCGATACCTTCGGCAAACTGAAGGCTTGGCTCCCAACCAAGCTCGTTCTTGAGTTTTGATGAATCAATGGCGTAGCGCATATCGTGCCCCTTCCGGTCAGTCACATAGGTGATGAGATCGTCATCAGAGCCTTCCGGCCGTCCGAGCAAATGATCCACTGTCTTAACAAGAACCTTGATCAGATCTATGTTCTTCCATTCGTTGAAGCCACCGATGTTGTATGTCTCCGCAATTCTCCCCTTGTGGAAAATCAAATCTATCGCTCTGGCGTGATCCTCCACATACAACCAATCACGGACGTTCTCGCCTTTCCCATAGACCGGAAGCGGACGACGTTGACGGATGTTGTTGATGAACAGCGGAATCAATTTTTCCGGAAATTGATAAGGTCCATAATTGTTAGAGCAGTTGGTCACGATGGTCGGCATCCCGTAGGTGTCATGATAGGCCCTGACAAAATGATCGCTCGAAGCTTTGGACGCGGAATACGGGCTGTGAGGCTGGTATTTGCTTTCCTCTGTGAAGAACGTATCACCGAACGGACCTCCGCCACATTCATTGCCGGCAGGATCCCCTTCCGGTCTTGTAAGCTCAAGGGCGCCATAGACCTCATCAGTCGAGATGTGGTAGAACCGCTTTCCTTCCCACCCTTGCGGTTCCCAAAATTCACGGGCGGCCTGAAGAAGGGTCAATGTGCCAAGCACATTTGTCTTCGCGAATATGAACGGATCCTTTATGGAACGGTCAACGTGACTCTCGGCGGCAAGATGAATGACACCGTCAACGGAATATTCTGAGAAAACCTTGCGGACGGTCTCAAGGTCGCAGACATCTGCCTTGACGAAAGTATAGTTCGGGCAGTCCTCAATGTCTTTAAGATTGGCCAGGTTGCCGGCATATGTCAGTTTATCGAGGTTGACAATGTGATATTCAGGATATTTTTCCACAAACAGCCGAACAACATGACTGCCTATGAAACCGGCCCCACCGGTAATCAGAATCGAGCGGTGATATTTCATAATCTTGATTTAAATGTCAAGCCGACTTGCTCCGAGCCTTCGTGCAGCAAGTGACTATTCCTGTGTTTTCTGCATTTTTCCTGCGTGAAGAGAATCGTATGCCGCACGTCTGCGGAAAATATCAATGGCTGTGTAGATAGACGACATCATAGACTGAGGATCCGCCTCGTCGCGTCCTGCCATCTCATACGCTGTTCCGTGATCAGGCGAAGTCCTGACAATCGGCAAGCCAGCCGTGAAGTTCACTCCATCCTCAAATGCAAGAGCCTTGAACGGGGCTAGTCCCTGGTCGTGGTACATGGCAAGTGTGGCGTCAAACTTGGCATAATGCCCAAGGCCAAAGAATCCGTCAGGAGAATATGGACCGAAAGCCAGAAGACCTTCAGCATTGGCAGCTTTCACGGCCGGGAGGATAATCGTCTCCTCTTCATCTCCCAGAAGCCCTCCATCACCGCAATGAGGGTTCAGTCCAAGTACGGCAATCTTAGGCTCGACTATGCCGAAATCCCTCTTCAGCGAGGCTGTCATCAGCCTCAGTTTGTTCACAATCTTCTCCTGCGTGATCGATGCCGGAACATCCTTTAAAGGAATATGGCCGGTCACGACACTGATCCTCAACTGGTCCGAGACCATGAACATAAGCACGTCATCCACCCCGAACTCCTTCTGTAGATATTCAGTGTGTCCGGTGTTGCCGAAGCCCTCGGCCACCATAGCCTTCTTGTTGATCGGGGCGGTCACGAGCACATCAATGTCACCTGCCTTTATGTCCTGCACGGCGCACTCCAATGACTTGATGGCGGATTTCGCGGATTCAGGCGTTGACTGCCCTGGCTCGACGAACACGTTGTCCGGCAGACAGTTCACGATGTTGATCTTCTTTGGTTTCGCGTCCTTTGCACTCTGGATCACGTATGTGTCCATCTGATCAAGATTGTGGATAAGTTTGCGGTAGAAGCCGAAAATCTTTGACGAGCCGTAGATCACCGGGGTGAATGACTCCAGAATCCTCGCATCAGCCAATGACTTGATTATCACTTCATATCCGATCCCATTACCATCTCCCTGGGTTATTCCGACAATCGGTTTTCTGTTGTTTCTTTCCATAACATCAGTTATTTTGCCGTACCAGCCGGAAAACACCATTGCCAGCCGACACGGACATATTAAGTCACAAATTTAATCAAAATCAATCAGATTGCCACCAGTCTGCGCGTTAAGTTCATAGCCCTCGTCAACCGGAAGAGTCTTTCCTGCCGCGACAGCTCCTGCCCCAGCGGCCACAGCAAGCCTGTCGCAACGCTCGTTCTCCGGATGCCCGTTATGTCCCTTCAACCAATGAAAGGTGACACGATGCATCCTGTAAACGTTAAGAAAGCGCATCCAAAGGTCCGGATTCTTGACTTTCTTCCATCCTTTGCGCTCCCAATTCTTGAGCCATCCTTCATTCACAGCCTTGACGACATAAGACGAATCGCTATAGACCTCCACCAAAGCATTGCTCCATTTGATCGCCTCAAGTCCCGTTATCACCGCCAGAAGTTCCATCCTGTTGTTGGTCGTGCGGATGAATCCCCCGCTCATCTCCTTCTCGTGCCCGGCGCACTTAAGCACCACTCCGTATCCTCCTGGCCCCGGGTTGCCGCTCGACGCCCCGTCCGTGTAAAGGAATATTGTAGGCCTTGCGTTCGTCTCCATCGGTGCAAATATTGTAAATATAATGAAAAATCATTTCAGAATCTCGTCCGCCAGCTGAGCCGGTGTATCGACGATCGCAGATGGAGAATAGGCAGCGAGTTCGTCACGGCTACGGAAGCCCCAGGAAACACCGATGGTGCGGACGGCCGCATTTGAGCCGGTCTGCATATCGACATTCGAGTCGCCGATGTACACGGTCTCCGCCTTGGTTATGTCCGAGACCTCGGCAAGCACCTGATCCACAATCGCAGGCTCCGGTTTTATCGGCTGCCCTTCCCGCTGGCCAAGAATCTTCACGAAGTCATATTCACCGAAAAAGTGTCTGACGAGTTTTTCAGCCCCGTCCTGATACTTGTTGGAGGCCACGGCAAGACGAACTCCTTTGCCAGTGATGGTTTTCAGCATTTCCATAATGCCGTCGTATGGCCTGGTGAAGTCACATTTATGGGCATCGTAGTATGGCAGGAAATATGAAGCCATCTTCTGGACATTATCTTCGGAGGCATATTCAGAAGGTACTGCGGCGCGGAAAAGATTGTAGATTCCGCGCCCCACCATCTGGTAATAGGCGTCTATCGGATGTGTCGGGAAGCCACACTGTGCCAAAGCATGGTTGGTGGCGTTTCCCAAATCCTCAACGGTGTTCAACAGCGTACCGTCAAGATCGAATATCGCAAGTTTTGTCATACCTTACTCCGCATTCTCGAATCCTGAATATTCTCCCTTGTCCTCATAAGGCACGCCAGTCTTCATCCACGCGGGCAGCGGAGCGCCCTTGAGATAGTAGTCAAAGAACTGCTGCAGCCTGACGGACAAGTCTTTGCAGTTGCGCCTCTGGACGAGGTTGTGCGCCTCCTTGTTGTACTGGAGCAGCCAGGCCGGTTTGTCCAAACGGCGGAGATCCGAGAAGAACTCGATTCCCTGATACCACGGAACCGCCCCGTCAGCATCGTTATGCATGATCAGCACAGGAGTCTGGACCTTATCGACGTGGAAGACAGGAGAGTTCTCAATGTAGAGATCGAGCGCGCCCGGCTCCCACATGCTCTTTCCGATTCGGCTCTGGCCGTGCTCGTACTGTCCGGCGCGGGTGATGCCCGAGCCCCAGCGGATGCCGCCGTAGGCCGAGGTCATATTCCCTACAGGTGCTCCGGAACCTGCCGCAGCGAACATGTTCGTGCGGGTTATGAGCCAGGCTGTCTGGTAACCTCCCCAGCTCTGGCCCTGGATGGCCATCTTGCTCTTGTCAGCGATCGGATAGGCTTCGCAAAGTGCCTCGGCTCCGGCGCAGATGCAGTTGTAGGCGCTTTCTCCCGGATGTCCGACCTTGTAGACAATGTCCGGCACGAACACGATGTACCCCCTCGAAGTATAGAATGGAATATTCACTATCGAGCGTGACGGTGCAGGGGTCCAGAATGAATAAAGATTGTTGGCGTTCTTCTCGTAGAAGTAGATCATGACAGGCAGCTTCTCATCAGCCTTGACTCCATCAGGGATGAAAACAAGACCTTTAAGCGGAGTCCCGTCGTAGGCTTTCCAACGGAAGAGTTCGGCACGGCCCCAGCGGTAGTCAGCCATCTGAGGGTTGATGGAAGAGACCTTTGTGGACGTCTTGAAATTGTCGTCAGTATAATAGAGGTCATAGCAATTGCGGAAGTTGCCTTTCTGGAAAAATATCCTGTCAGAGTCTTTGGTTCCGGCTATGTATTTGAAACTTACCGTGTCAGTGAAATATTCAAGAGTCTTGGCAGGCTTGGCGAGGTTCAGGCGGCCGAAACCGTTCTCCTGACTTTCCTCGTTGAACACGCTCAGATAGACAGTCTGCTTAGGATCAAGCGGTCTGGCGACTCCGCAGCGGCGCTCATTCGGTTTCCTGGTGTCCGGCTTGGGATCCATGATCTTGAAACGGTTGTGGGTCTGGCGGCCCACTCCCCCTGTGAGGTTGGCAGCGGTCTTGCCGTCCGGTGAGAACTTCCAGATGTCATAGCGGTCGATGATGAACAAGGCAGACTCGTCTTTGAGCCATTTCGGGGAGAACTCGTGGGCCGGAGCAGCGGTCGGATGGTCGTCCTCCTCGTCGTAGAATGGTACGCCTGTCTGAGCGGTAAGGTTAACCTTCTCGCCGGTCAGGGTGTTGTAGGTGAACCAGTTCATCTCATCGTTGTCGAACCAGACAAGGTATTTTCCGCTCGGGGACATGTCGAACCGTCCCACATTAAGTCCTTCAGCCACAACCTTTCTTGATCCGTCCTTGACGTTCACGAGGGAGAAGTCGTAGCGATTGTTGTAGTCCCATACAGCTGTGCGGGCATATTTGGAATTGTCTGCCATAAGCACCCATTCCGAAAGACCTCCGTTCATATAGCGGATGTTGTCGAAATACGATGTGGTCAGCGGCACGATTCTGCCAGGCTCGGAGAGATCGATGGTGGCTGAATATGTCTTCTTCAGTTTCTTGTTGACATTGAGCCTCTGCTGCGGTGGTGTAAGGATGGCGTCCCAATTCCAGATGTCCAGCTGAGCGGTCTCGAAGT
>CAKVBK010000060.1 GCA_934725285.1 uncultured Bacteroidales bacterium
ATCTGAGGAACGTAGTATTCGTTGTCCGCATACAACTCGTTCGGGAACCGGACGAAACGCCTCAGATCCTGTCTGCTGATCACTTCCTTGGTTGTAATAGCCATTGTCCTTTTACTTTACAATCCGCTAAGGTAGTAAAAAATCGTAAAATATTATATTTTTGTATATACAAAATAGTCCCGTCATCACTCAATGACGGGACTTATTTGATTTATAAATAGATGATTAAAACATTTTGATGCAATAGTAAGACGGGTTACTTTTTCTCGTATCCGACAGGGTGATTCAGCAAAAGTTCCTGCCCTTCCTTGAGTCCGAGGGCAGTTTTGACCGCCTCGTGATCCATACTTCCTCTCGGAACCGTCGCCAACCCGAGGGCCTCGCAGGCAAGGCAGATGTTCTGGGAGACGTAGCCTGCGTCGAGGGCTCCGAACATTGCGGTCTTTGCATCACGGAACTTGTACTTGTTAAGGTCGCACACGATCACGAGGAACAAAGGAGCATTCGCGACAGAAGTCTGGCGGCCGGCCAGATCCGGGCGGATGTCCTTTCCTGAAACCTTGGTCAATGTGTTTTCTTGGGCATTGAAAAGCCAAGCGCCGTCAGCGCGGCAGACATAGACGCTTTCCTCCTGTGTGTTCATCGCTGACGGAACAGTCAGCTTTCCGTCCTCACGGTTCACTCCGCAGGCGGCCCAGAGTAACTGTGACAGAGTCGCTTCACTGATCTGCGCGTCGGAATATTCACGGACAGACGCTCTCTGCTGAAGAGCCTGGTAGAGAGTCATAGACACGTTTTTGTCAGGCTGCGGAAGCTTGATGACTTCTTGTGCGAGTGAGGATGTGGCCAGCGCCGCGGCTGCCAAAACAATGATGATCTTTTTCATATTCATAGAGTTTTAATGTTTGAGACTTGGATTGTGTGAGGCGGCGCGGCTCCGGTTGACGACGGCCACTCCGCTGAAAACCATAATGATGGCGATGACTTTCTGCCATGTCATCGTGTCCATACCGCCGATGACGCTGAGCATGCAGGCAAGTATCGGCTGAAGGTAAGTGTACATCGCGACTATTGTCGGGCGGACGCTTTTCTGTCCGACCGGTATCATGAAATATGCCACGAACGTGGCGAAAAACACAAGGAAGCCGATTTCAAGCATCTGCGGCAATCTGATGGCGGAGTAATCCGTCGAGATCAGGTCACCTACAGACAAAGGCAGCGACATCAGCAGGGAGAAGAGGAACATCCATTTCATGAAGGTGACCACTGAATATTTCTGGATGAGCGGTCTGAACGCTCCGAGATACAGCGAGAAGCTGATGCTGTTCAGAAAGAGCAGCACAAATCCTAGTGGCGTTGTCGCTTCGACCCCGTTGTGGTTATGCACTGAATTGAAAATCAGGAATATGATTCCGAGGAAACTGATTCCCACTCCGGCAGCCTTCTTCGCGGTGATCGGCTCTTTCACGAATATGAACGCGAAGAACATCGTGAAGATCGGACCGAGGGTGCCTATGACCGACGCGTCTATGGTCGTGGCCATCGTGATGCCTTTCAGGAAGGTGTATTGCGTTATGAATAGACCGAATATGGAAGCCAAAGCTATCTGCACCAGATCCTTGGCCGGGACTTTTTCCTTCGGCATGAACAGTGATATCAGCCAGAACAGGACCGAAGCCCCGAGCGCTCTCAGCGTGAACAGCGCGATAGGTGAGACGACCGCCGAGTTGGAGATGTCCTTCGTCAGCACGATGTTGACGCCGAAGATCGTGTAGGCCGCAAGCAGGGCCAGATGTCCTTTCAGATTACCGTCCGCCATTCCTTTCAGATTACTGTTTGCCATATTCAATCTCTGAACATCGCGGACATATTCCTTTGACAAGATAGTTCGCTGTGGTTTCTGAATATCCCTCCGGAAGTGTCACCGGCGGGATGTGTATGTCCTCAAGGCAGAAGGTGCGGTGGCATTTCTCGCAGAAGAAATGTACGTGTGCATCCTCATCCTTCTCGGAATTGTGGCTCATGCAGAGTTCATAGCGGGTGCCGTCACCGCCATCTTCGATCGCATGGACCAGGTGATGCTCCTTGAACAATGTGAGGCTTCTGAATATTCCTGACTTGTCGATCGTTCCGATCTTGTCCTCAAGCTCCATCAGACTCAGCGGACGCTCCTCGGTAAGGAGAGCCCCCGCCACGATCAGCCTGTTGGCCGTGGCTTTGATGTCGTGCCGCTCAAGCAGTTCTGTAAGATTTACGTTCGGCATATTCATTTTACAAATTTACGCATTTTTGCACTTTGCAACCCGGTTGCATGATTTTTTTTTGACCTTTGCACCGTTGAAATCAAAGTCAAAGAAAGAATATGGAAAAGGAAAACAAAATCAGATTCGCGAGAATCATTCTTTCAGCCGCCCTTCTCGGCGTGGCAGTCTTGGTGGAGAAGAGACTTGACCTCAGTGTCTGGCAACTTCTTCTTGTTTATTTGGTCCCTTATCTCATCGCAGGTTACGACACTTTGCTTGAGGCCGGAGAGAAGATCGTAAGAGGCGACTTTTTCGATGAGGACTTTCTGATGAGCATCGCCACAGTCGGAGCACTCTGTATCGGATTCATGCCCGGAGCGGAGACTCAGTTTCCGGAAGCAGTCTTTGTGATGCTGTTCTTTCAGGTCGGAGAACTATTCGAGGACATCGCTGAGGGGCGCAGCCGGAAGTCAATTTCCGCTTTGATGGACATCAGGCCCGACACCGCCAACGTCGAACGTGACGGAAAGATCCTGACCGTCAACCCGGATGATGTGAAAATTGGAGAGACGATTGTAGTGAAGCCTGGCGAGAAGGTGCCGATGGACGGAATAGTTCTCGAAGGCTCCTCAAGCCTTGACACCGTGGCATTGACCGGAGAAAGCGTGCCGAGAAGCATAGCCAAAGGCGACGACATCATCTCCGGCTGCGTCAATCTCACCGGAGTGATCCGCGCGAAAGTCACGAAGGCGTTCGGAGAATCCACTGCCTCAAAGATCCTTGACCTTGTCGAGAATGCGTCCGAGAACAAATCCAAGAGCGAGAGCTTCATCTCAAGGTTCGCAAAGATTTATACTCCGGTTGTTGTGATTGCCGCCCTTGTCCTTGCTTTTGTCCCTCCGGTTCTGTCTGGAGATTTCGGCGGCACGTTCGCTATATGGCTTTACAGGGCTTTGACATTCCTGATAGTCTCCTGCCCGTGCGCCCTCGTGATATCCGTACCGCTTTCGTTTTTCGGAGGCATCGGCGGCGCGTCCACGAAAGGAATCCTTGTCAAGGGATCCAACTACCTTGAGGCACTCGCAAAAGTCGGGACGGTTGTCTTCGACAAGACCGGAACGCTGACGGAAGGCGTCTTCGATGTGACAGCCGTCCATCCGGAAAACATTGATGAGAAGGAACTTCTGCATCTTGCGGCTCACGTGGAAAGATATTCCACCCACCCGATAGCGGTTTCTCTGAAGAACGCTTATCCTGGCGAGGCAGACGGATGCTCTGTCGAGAATGTGGAGGAGATAGCCGGCCACGGAGTGCGCGCGGTGGTGAACGGAAAGACCGTCTGCGTGGGCAACACCAAGATGATGGAAGCTGTCGGAGCGAAATGGAAGCCTTGCGAGAAGAACGGAACAATTGTTCACGTGAGTGTTGACGGAGTGTATGTCGGTCACATCGTGGTCTCGGACAGGATCAAGCCGGATTCCGCTGACGCGGTCAAAGCATTGAAGGCGGAAGGTGTCACAAAGACGGTGATGCTCACCGGCGACAAGCGTGAGGTCGGTGAATATGTCGCCTCGGCCGTTGGTCTGGACGAGTTCCACGCAGAGCTCCTGCCCGCCGACAAAGTCTCAGAGTTAGAGAAACTTCTCGCAAACAAGCATCCCGGAAAGACCCTCGCATTTGTGGGCGACGGAATCAACGATGCTCCGGTGCTCGCCAGGGCCGACCTTGGAATAGCGATGGGCGGACTTGGATCCGACGCCGCGATAGAGGCCGCTGATGTAGTCCTGATGGATGACAAGCCATCTAAGATTGCCCTCGGTGTGAAGATAGCCCGCAAGACCCTGCGTCTGGCAAGGGAAAACACCTTCTTCGCCATATTCATAAAGCTTCTTGTCCTCGTCCTTGCCGTTCTTGGTGTCGCGACAATGTGGATGGCAGTCTTCGCTGATGTCGGTGTCACAGTGCTCGCTGTTTTGAATGCGATGCGTGCCCTGAAGGTGTGAACACCAATAGAAATGAATATAATCCCGGAAGTCAAGTGAATCTTTCGGGATTTTATTATTTTTGCGGTCATGAAAACAAATGTCAAAACAGTGCTGGTGACCGGCGGGAGCAGCGGGATAGGGGCTGCTACCGCGGGGCTGTTGTGCGATGCCGGGATGACGGTCTATGCAGCGTCAAGAAGCGGGAAAGCTCCGGAGGGATATTCTCAGAACGGGAATATGATTCCGGTGGTGATGGATGTGAATGACAGTGAGGCGATTGCCGCTGTGGTAAGCATGATCGTTAGTGAAAAGGGAAGTCTGGACGCTGTAGTCTGCAATGCTGGAAACGGAATCGCAGGGCCAATCGAAGAAACAACTATAGAAGAGATTGAAGCGCAATATTCAACGACATTCTACGGTGTTGTGAAGACAGTGCAGGCTTGCTTGCCGGTCTTCCGGAAGCAGGGACACGGGCGAGTGGTGACGGTCTCTTCCGTGGCGGCTCTCGCTCCGCTGCCGTACCAAGGCTATTATTCTTGCGTGAAGGCTGGAATATTGCAGCTTACCAAGGCGTTGGCCATCGAGACAAAGAAATTTGGCATTCAATGCTGTGTTGTGATGCCAGGTGATGTCAAGACCGGATTCACAAAGGCTCGTCGTGTGGCTGTGAAAACTCAGAGAGAGGATTCTCCTTACTATAAAGGCTGCGCCAATGCTCTCGCTGCAATGGCAAAGGATGAACGAGAAGGCATGAGCCCTGAGGTCATCGGCAAAGCCATTCTCCGGCAACTCCAGCGAAAGAAGATGAAGCCGGAGGTCACTCCGACATTCCTTTACAGCCTGCTGGCATTCCTGCTCCGCAGGCTCCCTCAAAGGTTGGTCCTCAAGGTTATAGGCTGGATGTATTCATGATTACAGTGAGTCATCCTCCGGCTCCAGATGCAGTGATATCTGTGTCTCCGCGCCAAACTCTTTTCGAAGGGCATCCTCCACTTTCTTGGAGATGTTGTGGGCTTCCTTCAACGAGATGTGCGAGCCGAGGACAAGGTGTCCTTCCATTATTATTCCAGGACCCTCACGTCGTGTCTTAAGCTCGTGAAGATCTATGACCCCGTTGACCGCTCTCGCGGTTGCCTTGATCTTGTCCTCCACTTCATCAGGGAGCGACACGTCCAAAAGTTCCTTTATCGCCGGCACGGACATCTTCACCGCCATCACAAGAATGAATATGCTGATGACGCATCCGGTGATCGGGTCAAGGATAACGAATTTTTCACCAAGGAATATCGCGCCAGAGATTCCAAGCATGGAGCCGACAGAAGAAAACGCATCCGAACGATGGTGCCATGCGTTGGCTATCATCATCGGGCTGTTCAGAGCCTTCCCCTGAACGATGGTGTAACGGTAAAGAATCTCTTTCAGGACGATTGAAGCGACTGCTGCCCACAAGGCGATCATTCCCGGAGAACTTACCTCTCCGCCATCCAGAATCAGACGGATCTTGCTTATTCCGCCGGACATCAGGTTTGCGGCGACGACAATAAGCATAAGGCTGATGATCAGCGTGGCGAAAGTTTCGAACTTGCCGTGTCCGTAGTCGTGGTCCTTGTCCCTTCCTTTGGCGGAGATCTTGACGAATACGATCACGACAATGTCGCTCAAAAGATCTGACAGCGAATGAATTCCATCAGCTATCATTGCCGTGGAACGCCCCATCACACCTGCAATGATCTTGAATACAGTCAAGATGATGTTGACGACCGATCCGATCAGCGTCACGAATGTTACTTTCGTGGTTCTGTCCATTATGAGTAGCGTTTAGGGATTCTGAATATGATTGACAGGCATGCTACCGCACAGAGTACAAACGGGTAGTAGAGACATGGGATGATTGCGGCGGCCGAGATTCCGGCGAAGCCCGATGCCATCAGCAGTTGCGCCCCGTAGGGGATGATGCCCTGGACTACGCATGAGAATGTGTCCAGCAGGCTGGCTGATTTCCTTGGATCAAGGCCGAATTTCTTGGTGATGTCACGGGCGATGTCACCTGTCGTCAGAATGGCGATCGTGTTGTTGGCCGTGCAGAAATTCGACAGGCCGACCAGCCCGGCTATGCTGAACTCTGCCCCGCGCTTGCCTTTGATTCCTTTAGTCAAACCATTGATGATGAAATCGATGCCTCCGTTGTACCGTATCAGCTCAAGCATTCCTCCAGAAAGCATGGTCACGATGATAAGCTCTCCCATCCCAGAAATTCCATCCCCCACACTTCCCAGAAATCCGAGCCAGGTCATTCCATTCATGAATCCTATGGCCGCGCTGAGCAGCAGACCGATTCCGAGCACAAGCAGGACATTCAGGCCGCATAGTGCCAGCACGATGACGGACAGATAGGGGATGAGTTTGACATATTCAATCTCCCCGATTTCCGGTGTGGCTCCGTGGTTGAGCCCGATGATGACGTAGATGGCAGTGACGATCAGTGCCGCCGGGCCGCAGATCCAGATGTTGGCCTTGAACTTGTCGGACATCGAGCAGCCTTGAGAAGTGGTCGAAGCGATTGTCGTGTCGGAGATAAAGGACAAGTTGTCGCCGAAGAAGGCTCCACCGACTATCAGACCTGTCACCATCGCCAAGGACAGCCCTGACTGCGAGGCGATTCCGGAGGCGATTGGCACCAGGGCCACCACTGTCCCGACACTTGTTCCGATAGACATGGAAATAAAGCAAGACGCGAGGAAAAGCCCGGCGAGCAGCCATTTCCCCGGCAGAACCGTCAGGGTAAGGTTGACCGTGGCCTCCACACTGCCGATAGCCTTCGCTGTCGTGGCGAAAGCCCCCGCCATCACGAATATCCAGATCATCAGCAGAACGTTCTTGTTGCCCGCCCCGCCAGAGAATAAGTTAATCCTTTCATTCATGGAGCCTTTCGTGATCAGCATCGCATAGACTGACGCGATCAGAAACGCTGATGCCACAGGTACCTTGTAAAAGTCGTGCGCTACCAGTGACGACACCAGATATGTCGCCAGGAAAACAGCCAATGGACTTAGCGCCAGCCAGCCGTTCATCCTTCGTTTTGCAAGTTCGTTCTTTTCCATAATTCTGGCAAAGTTAGCAATCATAATCAGAATTACTTAAGAATCTTTGACAAATATTCATAGTTATAGTCGGAATATTGCCTATATTTGCCGGAAATCAAACAACGACTGTCAATGAACTACAGGATTCTGACATTTGGGGCGGTGGCGGCAGCGCTAGCCTTGGGGATGGTCTCTTGCTCTGAGAAAGAGACGGAGATCTCAACTTACGAGAACACTTATGAACAGACGCTGGTGCAGGATGACTCTGCCTCGGTGCAGATCAGCCATTCCATTCAATATTACAAATCATTCAAGGGTGGGAAAGCGCTGCGCGATAGGATCAACGAAGCCATTGTCAAGTGCTGTTTCGGTGATGAATATGCCGGGCTGACGGTCGAAGAGGCTTCCGATGCCGTTTCGGACACTTTGATCGCCGGCTACCAAAAGGATGCGGGGCAGAGTTATGAGGAATATCTCGCTTACTCCCAGGAGGATGAAGACGATGATTATTGGACTCCGGCCACATTCTGCAACTGGTACTACGGTACTGTGGGAGCGTTCGGGGATGGATTTATGAATCTCCTGACCTATCAGGTGTTCAGTGAAAGCTACACTGGCGGGGCTCACGGGATGTACTATTCGATTCCTTACGTCATCGACTTGAACTCCGGCGAGATCGTGACAGAGAACGATTTGTTCCTGCCTGGATATGTCGCTCCGGTCACCGGGCTGATCAAGGAGCGTCTTGAGTCTGAACAGGGCAGCGATACGTTCGAGACGATGTTCCAGGAAGGCATGGTGCCAAACGGGAAGTGCGGGGTCTCTTTGGAAGGCGTTACTTGGTTCTACCAGCCTTACGAGATAGCCAGCTACGCTGAAGGGATAATCAAAGTCACCGTCTCATGGGCTGATCTCAAACCTTATCTGAACTCTGAATATATAAAACTCTAAACCGTCTCCAGTTCGCTCACATTGCCTGCTATCCAGACGGTGTCACCTTCTTGGAATCTGAAATCAGGCTCCGGGTTTGTGATGAATTGTGAGCCTCGGAGCACGCTGATGACCATGCAGTGATATTTTCTGAGATTTGTGCTGCGCAAGGTCTTTCCGGTCAGGAATGAGTCTGCGGTCAAAGTCTCAGGCTCGATCCTGAATGCAGAGTCTGATTCCGGTACATCCGGTACGATCGCCCCGGCCATCATATTCCTCAACGATTCAAGCTGAGGTGTTGTGCCGACGGCTAGCATCTGATCGCCAGGAAACAGCACAACGTCACCGGACGGCACGATCATATTCATTGATCCTCTGGTGATTTTGATGATGTTCGCGCCTGTCTCCGCCCTGAAAGGAATGTCCTTCAGCAGCTTGCCCGCATATTCGGAATTTTGGTCGACAGTCAGGATTTCAGTATGGACATCGTAGTCGGCAAGTTTCTGGCTGACGGATGACGCCACAGGTTTGCTGCGCCGTTCGCTTTCCTCTTTCTCGTTGTAGTTTGACAGGAATCTCATCTCCAATGCTGAATATTTGTGGATGGATCTCCGGGCGAAAAGAGTGAATATTATGCCCGCGAAGAAGATCGCGAGAACCGTCCAGCCGGCAAGATGAAAGTATGATGACAGCACTGCGAGGACTATTCCGACAGCGAGGAAGGAGCGGGCGAAGATCAGCCCCATCAGCGGCCAGATGTTGCTTTGCTTCTCCTTCAGGAGTTTAGGCGCGGACTTGCTGATGGAACCTGAATGCACTCCGAGTCCGAACAGGAAAGGAAGCATCACCGTAAGCGTTATTCCGACCTCGATTATCTTTTGGATTGCAGGGCTGAATTCCGGGAGGAACTTTTCGACAGCGGGTCTGAGATAGAGTTTTGACCCGATGTAGATCGCTATCAGTATCACACCGTAAAGCACGATTCGTGTGAAGTATGCGTTCAACAAGGCTTTCCATTCATTGTGCTCGGCGGCGGTCTGTTTGCCGGAGTCGTTCATCTGGCTGAGCCTGTTGATCCATTTGGCTGGCAACCGTTTGTTTAACAGCTCGTAGCACGGATCAGCCAGCTTTATCATAAACGGAGTTGTGAAGGTGGTTATTACAGAGACCGCGATGATTACAGGATATATGAAATCCCTCATCACGCCGAGGGTGCAGCCGACGCCAGCGATGATGAATCCGAATTCTCCGAGCTGCGCCAGGCTGAATCCTGTGTGGACAGCGTTGTCCAAGCCGTTTCCGGTCAGGACTATACCGGCCCCGGCGAATAAGATGTGGCTGATTATGACAATAACCGAGAGCAGAAGGATCATCGCCCAGTGCCCGGCTATCACAGACGGAGCTACCATCATTCCGACGGAGACAAAGAATATGGCTCCGAACAGATTCTTGATAGGCTCGACGATGTGGTCAATATGTTCGCTCTCAGATGTCTCTGCAAGTATGGACCCCATAACGAAAGCGCCCAGGGCTGAGGAGAAGCCTACAGATGTGGCCAGAGCGACCATTCCGAAACAGAGGCCTATGCTGACAATGAGCAGGATCTCATCGTTGAGATATTTCCTGGCCTTTTTCAGTAGGGTAGGGATGACATAGATTCCGACAAGGAACCACAGTATAAGGAAGAATACCAGCTTGGCGATGTTCATTATCAGTTCTTTGCCGGCGAACGATTGCGAGACTGCCATAGTGGAGAGCAGCACCATCAACAGAATCGCGATCAGGTCTTCGACAACCAGCGTTCCGAACACAACACCAGCGTAAGGCTTATTCTTCAGGCCAAGGTCATCGTAGGATTTCAGCACGACCATCGTGGATGACATCGACAGCAGTCCGCCTAGGAAAACGCTTTCCATAAAGCTCCAAGAAAGGGCTTGTGCTGTGACGAACCCGATGATGAAGACACCGACAAACTTCACGACCGCTGTAACGATCGCACTACCTCCTACTTTGAG
>CAKVBK010000061.1 GCA_934725285.1 uncultured Bacteroidales bacterium
CGGGCGATGGCCATGGCCTGGAATATCCTCTCGGAGGAAACCGAGATCGGGTACGTTCCGTTCCTCAGCACGTTGCCGAAGATCATGTAACGGAGACTCTTTTCGTAATATTCCTTGGTCACGTCAAGGGTGACATATTCCTTGGCGCCCAGTTCGTAGGCGTGCTTCTCATTGTCTTTCAGCTGCTCGGCGCTGAATCCGCCGGTGTCCGCGCACGCCGCGTAGACCTCATAGCCTTTTTCCTTTGCGAGGTACATCACCGTGAATGATGTGTCAAGGCCGCCGCTGAAGGCGACCACAACCTTCTTCTTTTCCATATTCATTAATCCTTTTTGTTGTCATTTTCCGCCTCATCGATCTTCCGGATGCGTTCGAGGACTTCCTGAGGGATTTTCGCAGGGAGATGCTCCTCCGGATCGAAGAGCATTCCGGTGCAGATGCAATACTTTCTGTCTGTGCGCTTCAGCACATCCACATTGATGCATCCCTCGCAGCCTTTCCAGAACGACTCGTCGCTGGTGAGTTCGGCGAAAGTCACCGGCTTGTAGCCAAGCTGGGTGTTCATCGTCATCACAGCGGCGCCGCTGGTGAGACTGAATATCTTCGCGTGAGGCCACCGTGTGCGAGCCAGCGAGAAGGTCAAATCCTTGATTCTCTTGGCAAGTCCCATACCTCTGAAATCCGGATGCACGATCAGTCCGGAAGTCGTCACGTACTGCTTGTGCTCCCACGTCTCGATGTAACTAAACCCAGCGAATCTCTCACCTTGGAGGGCGATCACGGCCTTGGCCTCCTTGATTTTCTGGGCCACATACTCCGGCTTTCTTTTCGCTATGCCCGTACCACGGACCTTGGCCGCATCCTCTATCGTCTTAAGAATCTCATCGACATAAATGAGGTGCTTCTCCGAAGCCACCTCAACAGTCAATTCGTTCTGCGCCATAGTTTGTAAAGTCCGTTAAATTCGTTAATTAACTCTTTTTCCGTCAATGCCTTTGAATATCACGGAAAGCGAACCCGCAACATTGTCGTGGGAGAATCCTTCCCTGATCACCAGCAGAATCGTGTCATCTCCCGCCAACGTCCCCATAATCTCAGGAAGATGGCCTTCATCAATGATCGAGGCAATCATCCCGGCATGGCCCGGCCGTGTCTTGATCACCGCCATAGAACCGGAGAACTCCAGGCTGTCAATGCTGTCCGACGACATCGAAGAATCGCGAAGAGTGTTACGAAGCATTCCCGGCTGAGGAAGACTGTAACTGTAGCCGTTTCCGTCGTGTATCTTTGTAATCCTTAGTTCTCTGATATCCCTAGAAAGGGTCGCCTGCGCGACACTCAATCCACGCTGTTCCAGTCGCGCGGACAGTTCCTCCTGATTAGATACCTTATTGTCCTTGATGATTTCTCTTATTACCCTCTGCCTCTCAAGTTTACTTTTCATGATAGAGCATATTTATTCAAACACAATACAAATATATGTATATTTTTTCAATATCAAGGCAAAATCATTGCATAATTTTCTAAAAATAATTTCATAATATTCAGTAGGCGTTTCTTCAGCTGCACGATGTGACCACAAATGCATGAAACGAACGCATCGAGATGAACACATGTATATCCAAAGAATATTGTATCTTTGCCCTCAAAGGATAAAATAAGATATTCCTTTGAAAACGACATGCAAAGTATGACTGTCAACAATGGGGATTTATTAGGTGAGACAATTGATCTTCTGCGCGAAGGACGGTTGGTCACAATCCCTATCAAAGGAAGCAGTATGGCTCCGTTTATCGTTGAGGGGAAAGATACTGTTGTACTAGAAGGCATCGAGGCTGGCACCCCAGAAGGAGAGAAACGAAAACTGGCGAAAGCAGGTGACATCGTGCTCTTCAACACAGGCGGGAAATACTATCTTCACAGAATACTTCGACTTGACCACGGTATCGCGGAAATCCAAGGGGACGGAATACTACGGTCAAAAGAAAGATGCTCTACGGACAGGATCTTCGGAAGAGTGCGCACTGTGGTAAAAAAAGGCGGGAAGCTTGTTGATGTCAGCGCGACCTCTTATCGTGTGAAAGTCCACATCTGGCTGTCACTTCATCCATTCCGCAGAATCCTTTTAGGAATATGGCGTCGTCTGCCGAAATAAAAAAGGCCCGCCTATGAAGAAGCGGGCCTTGATTCAAAGTCTCATTTACCTCTCACCAGGAGATGTGGGTGCCGAAAGTGATACGGCTGTTCATTTCATCAAGAGGGATACCTTGAGGGTTGATTTTTCCAAGGATGGACTCCATTCCGAAAAAGATGGTAGCCCACGGAATCTTGATGTTCAGAAGCCCGCCGAGCGTCGCTCCATAGTTGCTGATTCCGGCGCTGCCAGTCATGTCCAACGCTTTGAATGGATTGAAGTCCAATGCAACCCTGACCTCGCGATATGGGACAAGGCTGTTGAACCGGTAAGTTCCAAGAAGGCCGACAGAGAAATTATTGAGAACATTGTATTTGGCGCCGACACGAACCGTGGCCGGAAGCATACGGAGCTCGCTTTCTTCTTCCCCCTTACGAAACTCAAACAATTCTGAGAACTCATCGGCGACATTTGTCAGTTCATCCCCGATTGTGTTTCCCGAATCAAGGTCTACATCATTGGAGCCGGAATATTTCCAATCCTTCACAGCGGTCTCGCCACGGAGGTTGTTATACCAGTTTATACCTCCAAGATCAGTGACAGCCGCTGACAGGGCAACAGGGCCGACATTATAGACAAGACCCAAATCAAGGCCCAAGCCGAATCCATTGAATCCCAAGCGTTTGTCAAATTCAGAATTACTAAAGTCAATAATGTCTGAATATGTGCCGGTAGATGACTTCTTGGTGGCTATCTTCATAGCGTCATAGGCTCCTGAAAGTGTCCCGTCTGCGGAGACTGTCCATTCATCACCCGTCAGACGCAAATTCATCCTGTCCATTTTCACATTAAGGCCGGCCAGTCCGACAAGCCCTTTCAGTTTTACACCAACAGTAAGATCCCCGATTCTCCAAGACGACCCTAATCCGATTTGGGCAAACGCCGCACCTCTCACATTCAGGCCGGAGAAATCATAGGAATCAGCTTCGGTTGTTCCGGTCTTCAGAAAACGAAAAAGATCATAAGGCAGAGAGCCGTCAACTGACGCCCTCAACGAAAAGTCAATGACATTGTACAGTTTTCCTGTCTTGATGCCGATGGACAGCAAATTGGCATTGACATCTGTGGAGATCATATTGTTGCCACTGTTGAAATTAGCGAGAGCCTCTTCAGTGGACACATCCGGATGCATGAACGTGACAAGATTCCCGTCATGAGGATAGAGCAGGCTGGCCATCCCGATGTTTCCGAGGAAACCGAGTGAGGTCGAGCCGATCACAGGCAAAGCAACAAAACGGTAGTCCGAATGCAAAGCCGGGTTCAGATTGTAAGAGTACGCGTATCCGGAAGAGAAATATCCGGTCTGGAGTTCCTGCGCATGAGAAGCAAGACAAGCCGCAGCCATCATGGCTGACAATATTATTCTTTTCATTCGTCTGTGTCTTTTATGGTTATGCCGTCAGGAAACCTGAGACTTGAATTTATAATCTGAACACCCTGCTTTTTGGAAACAATGGAACCTGAGGCCGGGATCTCAGAGATAATGAAATTTATCCTGAATCCATCAAAATTGACCACTTCATCCGCCAATGTCACCTTCATCAATGCGGGTGTTGAGGAAGGTTTATCAATATCTCCGGCGTCAATTGTCACAGACATATCCACATCCACGTTGTCAACGACATTGCCTTCCACATCTATCGCTTCCGCCTGGCAAGTGAACCTGAACGGGATTGTGTTGACAACGTCCATGGCGAACTCGACAGCCTTTACACGAATATTTCCGGTGTCAGCGTTTCCGATTCCGTGCACATCGTAGGTTCCAAACTGAACCGGAACCTGCAACGAGGACGGCCAGTCAACCAGAAAGACGTCACCTTCATCCTTGAAGAATTTCCTGACCGGATCTGCCACCATTGATTCTATTGGAATCATCTTGAAGTCTCCGACAGGAATCTCAACACCTTTGCCGACATTGACTGTCATGTCAATGTCTTTGCCGGTCAGGTCATACTCCTTGTCAACAGAACACGAAGCGAACAGCGACATTGACATCGCCACAAGGCATATCGTACAATGCCTTAAATCTGTAGGTTGAAAAATCATACGTTATCAGAATGAATATTTAACAACAGCCAAAACGCGGTGATTTATGATTAGATGCGCGTCACCGGCGGCTATTCCATACGGATCAAGGGCATTGATGTCACCATAATCCACACACGTGCCATTATATTCTACAGCGACAGTCAGCCGGTCAAGGTTGAAAGCGACAGCCGGAGCCAAGCGCATGATATGCCGGATGTTCTTGAAGCCTCCGTCAAAATAATATATGTTGTCCGGATCGGTATAGTCTGTCGTTATTGAAGGTATCAAAGTCTTGGATGTTCCCAAAGCTTTCATGAAGCCGGCCATGAGCATAAATTGCCACTGCGAGCCATAACTCATGGAAACAAAACTTGTTGAAGAGCGGAGTGGCGTGTACTTATAGTGATAGACATCACTCATGTCGTAAGCCGCATAGCCACCCATCAAACGCAGATGATCGCCACCAGAAGCCAGAACTGACTTGGCGTTGATCTTGAAAAGTCCTTTGGAGAACCCCAAATAAAGCATCGGACTGATCATCGATATTCGGTCTTTGACATCGGTACCCTTGTCATTCCAGACACTCGCCGTAGTCGTGCGCCAACGCGGTCTGAGACTGATGAAATCAGCGCCCGCCTTGGCTATGAAATGCTTTGATGAATATGTCAAGCCTGCATACAGTTCCGGGACAAGGCCGTATTTCACATAATCCGCCGATGGACCCTGCGGTCCGGTCGGCGTGAATTCCATCGGATAGAGGGCCCCGATGGTAAATGCGAAATGTTTGAGGAACGATGCCTCGAACATTAACTGTGGGCTTCGGGCATAAGGGTTGAACGGTGAGCCCACCTCATAGCCAACGCTGTAAGGCATGTCCTCCGACATAGGATGCCAGGCATGGCCGACCTTGAAAGCTGTCGAGTTGATCCCATCACCCAAATCGTCCCATTTAAGATTCAGATAAGCCTCGCGAAGGCGAAGTGACGCAGAGCTGCCGTTCATCAAATAGAAATCAGCCTCCAGCTTGCCTGTCACATTAAAGGAACCATACCGGAAACCTGTGAGGTTCACACCGACACGTGTAGTGATGGCAGACATCTTAAATGAAGGATTGTACCAGATGTCCTTTCCCTCAAGATTGATTTCCTTGTCGTAAGGAATATAGTAGAACAAGTCTTCAGCGTCGGCCTTGGAGTCGCGGGCGTCAAAAATGGCGCTCGCACGGAAAAAGCCGTATGGTTCGAGATGATTGGTCAACTTCACCAAATGGCTTTGAGCCTCAGAGGGTAAAGCGGCAAGTGACATGGCGACAGCCGATGCCAACATAGGGATTATCTTCTTCATAACGTCAATTCTTTCCGTACAAGGCCGACAGCCGCCTTGACTTGTCAAACAATTATATTAGAAAGTAAATTTGACCAGCGCTTGAACACGGTGGTTGGTGATCCAGTGAAGATTGTCCTCGGCAAGACCGTTGGCACCGATGCATTTCTTTCCGTCCACTGTCTTGTAATCACCGTACTGCACGCCTGTAAGTTCATATTCAAGACCGATCGCGAACTTGCCGATGTTGTGGATCACAGTAGGGGTGAGCCTGTACATCTGGTTCATGTTCGAGAAGCTGTTCTTGCTGAAATAGATGTTGGCGGCAGGGACATAGCCATCCTTGGCTCCGTAAAGGTCATCCTTGGTTCCGAAATTCTTCACGTAACCCGCGAAAAGTATCCATTGGGTCTTCTTGCCGTACATGAAGCTGGCCCATGTGGAGGAGTTGCGTGTAGGGGTATATTCGTAGCTTACGCCGTCAGACTTAACCCCTGAGATTCCGTAGCCGCCATTGAGGTTGACATGCTCACCGGCCTCTGCGAAGACTGTCTTCACCTTGACCGAGAACAATCCGCTCCTGTACTGTCCGTAGAGGAACGGAGAGAATGTGGTGATGCGGTCATCAACCTTGACCTTTCCGTCATTGTGCCTTGGTTTGATAGAGAGCATGTCCACACCAGCCCTGAAGAGGAGGTTGTCGTCCTTGTAGTTCAATCCGAGGTAGAACTCAGGAGTGCAGCTGTACTTGATGTAGTCGGACGATGCTCCGTCCGGCCCGGCGGAAGTGTACTGCATCTGCCAGATGGCGGCTCCGGTCAGCGACAAAGCCTCACTGACATTGTAGTCCAATTTCACCTGAGGAGTGCGGCTGAAAGGTCCGAAAGGCGCACCGGTGTTGAGGGAGAAGACATCCGGCATATCAGCTGCCATCGGATGCCAAGCCTGACCGGCGGTTACCATCCAATCGTTCTTACCTATCGTGGCGTATGCCTGACGAAGACGGAGGACAGCGGTACCGGTAACTCCCGAAAAGCCATTATAGAAGTCAGTCTCTATCTTGGCGCCCATCTTGAAGCCGTTATACTCATAACCGGTCACATTGAGTCCGATTCTGGAGGTAAGGGCAGCGAAACGGAAGGAGCTCTGTCCGTTCAGGTCGGTGTCACCTTCTTTCACCTCATCTTTAGGAAGGTAATAAAAAAAGTCCTCTGTACCTGCGACACTCTCACGTGTATCGAACGCATAGTAGTTACGGATGAAACCGTAAAGATTGACCTTTGGTTTGGTCTCCTGCGCGCCGAGTGACGCGCAGAAAACCAATGAAGCAAGCAATAGTGAAGTTCTTTTCATATACTATATTTTAAATCAAATCATTAAACGAACGGGAACAATTTTGTGACCCAGAAGAATCCAAGCACAAGTCCGAAGATTCCGATTAGAATGCCAATCTTCGCCATGTCCTTTGTCTGCACAAGCCCGGTAGAGGCCGCGATGGCGTTCGGAGGGGTGGAAATAGGGAAAAGCATTGCCACAGACGAGCAGACAGCCACCAGAATGATCATCGCCTGAGGACCACCCATCGCCATGAACTCGGCATTGTTGGCGGCTGACGGATCGGCCATACCCTGCGCCACAACAATCAGGATAGGGATCAGCAGGGCCGATGTCGCGGAATGGCTGATGAAGTTGGAAAGCGCATAGCAGACAAGTCCTGAAACGGTGAGGACGAGCAGCAGTGGCATGCTTCCGAAAGGAATGGCTGCGATAAGGACCTTCGCGAGACCTGTATCCTGCAGGATATAACCGAGGGCGAAGCCTCCGGCCACAAGCCAAAGCACGGTCCAGTTGACCTCCTTGATCTCTTCCTTACCGAAAAGCCCGGTCATCGTGAAGGCGGCAAGAGGGATGAGGGCAACAACATTTGAGCTGATGTGATGAAGCTGCTCCGTCGCCCAAAGCAGGATTGTCACGGCAAAGATGATCCACACATAGACTGTCTTCCAATCCTTCTTCTTGTCGCTGTCTGGAATCTCAAGAACGAGTTTCTTGGTCTTGAACGGGAAGAATACTATCAAAAGAAGCCATGCGAAGAGAATCATGATGATCACGTACGGAATCATGTGAACACACCAGTCACCGAACGAGACATCGATGCCGGCCTGCTCAAGATAACCTTTGGCAGTGGCGTTAGGAGGGGTTCCGATAGGGGTTCCGATACCTCCGAGGTTGGCGGCGATCGGAATAGACAGAGCCAGTCCCACCTTTCCCTTGTCATCACTCGGCAGCTTTGAGAGCACAGGAGCGAGGAACGAAAGCATCATCGCGGCAGTGGCCGTGTTGCTCATGAACATCGAGAACACTGAGATGATGATGAGGAATCCAAGAAGCACCATCTTTGGTTTGGTTCCGAATATGCTTAGAAGTGACTTCGCCAACGTGACATCGAGGCCGAAGCGCTCAGCCATGATGGCAAGCACGAAACCGCCAAGAAACAGCATCACGACAGGATCGGCGAAGGCAGACATTATCTTCTTGTAGCTTACCAGCTGGCCGTACTCCGGGTTGCAGAAAAATCCGAAACCTTTGTCGGAGACGGTGAGCAGGGCGATGACGATGACGAGGACAGAGGTCGTCCAGTTAGGAATGATCTCAAACATCCACATCAAGGCGGCGAACACGAACAAGGCAATCACACGCTGCTGAACGACAGTCAGAGCGTCGATGCCGAAAAAAGAGGTAGGCACACACCACAAGAAGAGTGTCACCAGCAGAACAATCGGCAGAAGCACAAAGTGCTTCACATTGAATTTCTTTTCAGCCATTACTATTATTTAATTTTGATCATTATTTCACAAATTCGTATCTGATGTCGATAGGAATGCCTTGGAGGCGGATGTTGACAAGGTCAGCCTTGAAATTGTCAGACAGCTCGCAGTACCTGCTCTCGAAGCTTTCGGCGAAATCATAGTCGCCTGTCGCCTGTGTCTTGATAACTATACCGGCAAGCTCACCTACCAGAGCGAGAGTCTTGTCATAGTCAATGGTGTACTGCCCACTGTCGCCACGGGTGAATGCGCCGTTGGTATTCAGATAATTGAACATCATCACGTAGGCACGGCCAAGCTGAGACACCTCCCCGAAACGCTCGGAACGTACAAGGTTCGCCACAAACGTGGTGATCGCGTCCTCCTTGGTGATGATGGCCGGAATCTTGTGCTCGTCAAGAAGACCGCACACAAGGTAAAGTCCAACCAGATTGGCCTTTGCGTCCTCCCAAGTCAGAGCTTTGTTTCCCAAGGCCTCGTTCACACTGCCTTTGCCGTTGACCGTCTCCTTGACACCAAGGCCATGGGCGATCTCGCGGAAAGCGATATTCCAGTAGAAGGCTTCCTCGTCAAGATGAGCCTGCTGGTCCTGGTTCAGGACTACATTGCCGACCGGGCTTACCAGCCGGTTGAATTTCTCCGCCATGATGTTGCGCAGAAGGGCTGTTCTTGTTCCAGCCTTAGCCTGGACTTCAGCGCTGTAAGGTAGGTTGAGGGCAGTCATCTTTATCCCTGCATTGGCATGTCCGGAGCAGTATATGGCGTCATAGGCGTAGATGTCAGACTCACTTCCTGGGACAAAGGTCTTGTACTCGTCAGCGCAAGGGATTTTTTTCTGAAGATCCGGGAGCATGGTCTTGAACTGGTTCAGAACCTCCGTGCGCTTGATATCCTTGAGAAGCACGTATGCCTCGTAAGAAGCCTTGAGGCCATAAAGCTGGTCATCGTTCACCTCGTCAGGTCCGATGATAAGATCCATCTTGCTGTCAGTCATCTCAAGCCATGCCAGATCGCTGTCATAGTAATAGTCAGACTGAAGCGCGTCAATCTTCTTCAGAAGATAATTGCGGACACTCGGTTTGATCGTGATGTCCGAAGCGGCCTTCAGGTAGTTGCAGATCTTGTCGATGTTGTATTTGAACATGTCATGGTACCAGACAGGAGTTATGCCGCCGCCGGCATCCCTCACGATCATGGTATAGGCGCTGTTCTTGACTGGGTTCTTCAAGGAGTCAAACTCCGCGGCGGTCATGTCAGCAGGGTAAAAATTGGCGCCGAGAGGTCTTTCACCGTACCCTTCGACGAACGATTTCCCGTCGAGGCGATCCCAAGGGCCATAATTGATCTTTGAATATTCCTTGAGATCAGCGTCAGGAAGGGCATCCATCAAGGACTTGTCACCGAAACTCTGCACCCAATAGATGCTGTCCACCTGATCGGCTGCGAATTTGTAAAGATTGAGAACTTCCTTGCCGTTGTCAGATATTCCGGAAAGATCCGGAGACTCGATCCTCACGAGGGCATACTCATCTGCCTTCTTCTGAACGGCTGTCTTCGGCGTGGTGTCACAAGAAGAAACCAAAGCCAAAAGCATCAATGCCAAAGCGGTTCTTTTCATTTCGAAATAGAGTGTTATTGAATATTAATTTCTATTTATCAAATCTTGCAAATTTAATGAATATAAATGAAAAAAGCGCATCAACGAGACGTTGACGCGCATATATTCGTAAGAAATCTTACTTTTTTAGATAATACCCTGCTCAAGCATAGCCTGCGCGACCTTCATAAAGCCGGCGATGTTGGCTCCCTTCACGTAGTCAACGCTGCCGTCCGGACGTGTGCCGTACTTCACGCACTGCTCGTGGATGCTCTGCATGATCCA
>CAKVBK010000062.1 GCA_934725285.1 uncultured Bacteroidales bacterium
GAAAGCACAAGGATCCCTTCCGCACCAATCTCCTTCAAACTCTCGATCTTCTCCCACAAAACACTTTCGTCCACAACTGAATGCAGCGAAGACCAACCGCTTTGGGCAAGCGGAAGAACAGTAGGGCTCCTCATTGCCGGAACAATCCTGATCGCCTCTTCAATCCTGTCATTCGGAATGTTCATCAGAAGGTATTTCTTCCCTCTGCTGTCCCGGACAGCGTTGAACCGGAACTTAATCTGTTCCAGAAGTTTAGCCTTATCCTCGGACAGATTGCCACAAGAAATCAGCACAGCCTCGGAGAACACAACTTTCTCTACTTCCTTCAAACCATTGCTGACCAAGGTCCCACCCGAAGACACTATATCGAAGATCGCATCGCTCATCCCGACAGCAGGCGCTATTTCCACCGAGCCTGTGATAACGTTGATCTTGGCACTTATTCCATTATCTTTCAAGAACTTTCCAAGAATATTCGGATAAGACGTGGCTATCCGCTTGCCGTTGAAATACTCCAGTCCTTGATATTCCTCTGCCTTGGGGATGGCAAGAGAGATCCGGCATTCCCCGAATCCAAGACGGTCCACAATGTCTACGGCCTCTTCCCTCTCGCTCACCTCATTGTAACCCACAATCCCAAGATCCGCAACTCCCTGAGCCACAGCCTGCGGAATGTCATCGTCACGCAGGTAGAGGATTTCCGCGGGGAAACTGCTGGACCTTGACAAGAATTTCCGTTTGCTGTCATCAACATCGATTCCCGCCTCACGCAACAGAGCAAGGCTTTCATCACTCAGACGGCCTTTGGCCTGAATTGCGATTCTTAACATTTGTCGTTCGTTTTTTATTGTTCTTTTAATTTTTTCTCTTGCTACTGGTCACTTCGACAAGCTCAGTGACCGGGGATGAGGGCTCAGTGAACAAAAAAAAGACCCGCTACCGAAAACGGAAGCGAGCCTTGACTTAAATATCCCTCAAAAAACAGATACCCACTGCAAACTCACCCCCGTATAAAGCGGTGGTGAAGATGTAGGTGGATATGATTAAACTGTCTCATTCTATCTGTTCAACGAGGCAAATATCGGAAAAATATTCTAAATATCAAGAAAAATCGACAAAATATTCATCATCAGAGAAGCATTTTGACATTAAGCAGACCGAGGCATCAATACTCCAGCCGCAAGTCATCCACCCAAAGGATGGAATCAGGGCTGCCGGTGAAATAGTCTCCAAGCATACTCGCCGCACATGAGACTATGATGTGGGTAGGCCGAATGGATGTCGAGACATATTCAAGAGGAATCTCGACCTTGGTCCATACTGTATCGTGATCTATGACAAACTTACCGTAAGCGACGACATCCTTGCCTTTCGGATCAAAGAAAGTGGATTTGTCGGTAGTGTTGACCTCGACAGGGCAATCAGCCGTGCCGCCATATTTACGGAAATCCCAAGTTCCGAGAGCCACCCAGACAATTCCCCTGTCATTGTCCCCTACCTTGACCACATCATCAGCAGGATAGCCTCCGAGAGTCTTCTGCTGGATTATTCCACTCTTATACTTAAACCATAGTGTAAGTTTCCGTGGGCGCATGGTAAACGGACGTCCCATTCTGATCTTTCCTCCAGCCGTACCGACATTGCCGGCATATTCTCCTGAGAACACATTGCCGGCGGCGAACTTGAGGACGACATACTGCGATTCCATCTTCAATGAATATTTCCCTTCTACCTTTTCGGTGCCGTCAGGTTTGGTTATGGCGAATTTCGAGCCGACAATTGTGGCCCCTTGGTTACCGCTTCCCCACCATTTGGTCTGAAGCGCGGGGATTGGCGAAGCAGGATCATAGAACGAACAATACTTGTCGGATTCCGCGTTGGAGAACGTCTCGAAACCGGAATTTGGCAGCTGAATCTCAGCCTCGGTAGTGAATTTTAGAATCTCGGAGACATCCTCCCCGCTGTAGGCGCAGCATTCATATTCAGTCAAAGGTTCCAGTCCATCGGCGGCTGCGCTGAAAGAGCCACCGTCCGAAGTAATGTTCTTCACATCGCGCCAATCAGAGCCCCCAGCCTTACGTATCCGGAAACCGTTCTGGCGGCCTTCAACTCCGGCAGCCTTCAGCCAAGCCACCCTTGTCCACGCATCCAGCCGCGAAATTGTCACAGCAGACTCAACCGCCTCTACATAGATGGTCCAAGTCTCGGAGACATCCCTGTATGAGACTGTCACCATGACCGGCTCCTCAAAATCACGGATGTCGGAAACGGTCGGAGAATAGGTCGAGATCTCTTCCGGGCCAAGTTTCATCGATGACACATCAAGGTTGTGCAGGCCTGCGGATGATGACACCCGCGTCACCACACGCTTGTTCCGAGCGTCGATGACAGTCTCTCCCACCTGGCCGGAAATTGTGAAATACCTCTCGACAGGCTGCTCAGCCTTGATTGTCCATTCATATTCATTCTCGTAGGCTTTGAGCGTCACCTCAAGCGGGGAGGAAAGATCCTTTGTCCCGACTATCGGATCTGAAGATGTCACAGCGTCATCGTTGAAGACGACATCAAGGATGTTGGCTTTACGAAGATCAACCGTCTCTCCGAAAGTCACAAGAACATCCCTTGCATCGTTATCGATGCTGACAGAAAGCGCTCCGTCCACGTCAATCCGGGTTATCACCGCTTCTATCTCAGGATACGGAATGTCATTACGTATGCACGACAAAACGGGCAGACACACGATCATGAATATTATTGAAAATAACCTGTTCATCTTCTAAATATGAAAGCTAAGCCCGAACGAGATGTCAAGCACATCAAGCATGAAGCGGACCTTGGAAAAATCTCTTTTGCCGACAATCTCGCCGTTTTTGTAATAATCAATATGATTGTAGGTCGCACCACCGATACCGATGGCCACGTGCGTGCTGATACTGTTTGTCACGAATATCATCAAGCCGGGGTGCACGGCGATCTTGACCCGGTTCGCCGCGGCATAGCTGTCCAGACTTTGCTCATCGTAGGAGAAGGAGGTTCTTGTATAGGAATATCCCAACGACACGTCCGTGAACACACCTATCCGGGCACGTTTGTCCAGCGGTGCATAGGCCCTGTGGAAAATCTCAGCCTGAACAGTTCGGGAGTCGGCCTGAATGTCATTCAATGATACAGCCAGATCATCGCTGAGCATTGAGAAATCGGCGTTGGAGATTCCGCCTTTTGCAGAAGAGTATTTCGCCCTCAGGCCGACCGACCTGTTGTTCTTGTAAGTATAGTCCATAAAAGGAGACAATGTCATGATCGAGCCGTTCGCATCCAAATGCTGAAGAAGCATAAGATATTCACTGTCAGTACTGGACAAGTCCGCATAGAAGAACTGGACCCCGGCGGAGAAATCACCCTTTTGCATAAACAGCCTGTCCGGGCCACGTCTTTCCGCAACAGAAAGGCTGTCCCTCTCCGCGGCTTCAAGGCTGAACGCGGAAAGCATAATGGAAAATATCAACGCAAACTTTCTCACTGGATCAGAGGTAATAATAAAGGCTGAATCCCACCGCGAGCAGGTTCACCTTGAAATTAATGAAAGTAAAACTCCTGTCACCGTCGGCAACTTTGTTGTGCCGCTGGTCCGTCCAATCAAAATGGAGTCCCATCATATTCACGCTCACGTCAATGGCAAGTTTGTCGGTGACAAAAGCCATGAATCCCGGACAGACATTGATTCCCAACGCGTTGGATGTCTCGTATGATGCGTTCACCTTGTCACCGTGGCCGTCAAGCACCTTTCCCTGGCCATATGAATATGACAACTGCAGCTCGTTGAACAGTCCAAGCCGCTTCAACGATCCGACAGGAATATAATAACGTCCTATTCCCTGAATCTCAAAGGCATGGCTGATCTTGTGGAAATCCGACAGTTCCATATTTATGTCCTCGAAATTCATCTTCGCGGAATCCAACTGGAACATATTCCTTTTGTAGCCGATCCTGACACCTACACCGACATTGTCCTTGAACATATAGCAGAAGGCAGGGCTGACGGAGAGCGTGTAGCCAGTTGATTTTATGCCGTTTACGACTAGCAGACGAGAGTTGTCGTTGTTGTGCAGCATATAGCTGGCACCCCCTCCAACCATCCACGTCCCTTTCTTGATGACACAAGGCTGGGACGACAAATCAATACCTCTGTCCAACTTCTGTCCTTCAGCCCGTAACGAGCACAAAAACAGAAGCATGGCCGATAGTATCCTGAATATGCACCGGGTCATTATTCGTAAATAAGTTCCATTTCGTCAAGCCAAAGCCTGCTGTCATCGTAGCCGGAGAAATAATCACCGTACATACTGGCGGCACAGCTGATTATGATGTGAGTCGGATATGTCGTCAGGTTGCTGTACTCGATCGGGACTGTCACCTGTATCCAGTCTTTGGCCGGATTGGTGTTGTCAGAAGAGACAATCTTCTCCCCGAAAGCGATGGTTGACGCATCCGTGCTGAAATCCACAAAGGTGCTCGGGTCAGTGGTGTCAAACTTTACAGGACTGTCAGCGTCACCACCATATTTCTTGAAATCCCAAGTGCCGAGGGCTATCCTGATCGAGGCTTTGTCATAGTTACCTTTCTTGCCTTCATCTGGAACATTGCTTGACTCCCGATTGATGACACCTCCAGAATATTTCATCCAGAATCTCAAGGCTGTAGGTCTCGCCGTGAACGGCCTTCCAAAGTAAACAGTTCCTCCTGAGGTTCCTATGAGGTCCCCGAAATGCCCGCTGAAAAGGTTTCCGGCCGCGAACTTCACGACAACCCAACGGGACTGGAGACACACGGACTGCTGCCCTTCCTTGTAGCTTGAAGCGTCAGGATAGCAGATCACTGAACTTGAACCGACGAGCGTCGCGCCCTCGTTGCCATTGCCCCACCATTGTTTCTGAAGCGCAGGGTCGGAGGATGCCGGATCATAGAACGACTTGTACTTTGAACTCTCGTCATTGGACGTCGTCTCGAATCCTCCGTTAGGCACAGACAGGGCCTTGTCGGTGGTGACATCTGACGGAGCGTCAATGATCTCCTCCGCACCGGACTCCAGGGAAGTGATGACAAGACGATACTCGTATGTGGTGGAAGGGGTCAGTCCCTTGACATCAGCGCTGAACGTTCCCTCTGACTCCCTGACGGCAGTCACCGGCGCCCAATCCTGTGAACCCTTCGCACGAAACTCAAAACGGACCTTGTCCTTGTCGTACTGGGCCTCATCCACATCCGCGTGAGCCGTGAAATGCCCTGCCCAGATCTCATACTTGGAAGATGGGGCGACCCCGGTAGAGGTTCCTTCGAATATGATGTCATCGTAAATGTTGTTTGTGGAATCGTCAACCAAAAGATCAAAGGCCAGCAATCCGTCCTTCTCTGTGTACTTAAGGTTCAGCCGATATCTCTTGCCGCCTTCCACCGACTTGATCTCGCCGGATTTGGCAAAGGAAGCTCCGTCTTTCTTCAACTTTCCGGCAAATGACCAGTAAAGCGAAGGCTCAAAGCCAGATGCGATGAAAAATCCATCCTTTCCGCTTTTTGAAGCATCGTAAACAAGCTGTCCGCCCGACTCGCCAAGACTTACGGTGCAAGAATATCCCTCCTCGAAGGCCTCTGGAACTGTCTGGTCGAAAGTGATCCTTGAAATGACATCGCAAACCTTGGCGGTGACTGTCACTTTGCTGGAAGTTCCGGCCGCGACAGTCACGTCAGATGACCCTTTGTAGCTTTTCTGCTCCCACGAGGCCAAGGCCGGCTTATCCTTGGCTATCTCACCTGCGATGACATCCACACGATAGTCATCCGCCGGCAGGTAGATGGCTTCCGGCATCTGTGAATACACATATTCACGCACCTTTCCGGAGAAATCCCCTTTATAGATGCTGACTTTGGCCGACGAGAGCAGGTCTTCTTGACTCATAGCGGCTTTAGTGGCATGTTCGCCCATCTTGACCTCAAGGCTGAACGCTCCTTTGGCCGCGGTCGTCTCATCGTATCTGGCGCACGATCCGGAAATGATCGAAAGGAGAGCCAATGTTATGATTGTGAGTTTATTCCCCATATTCATTCCTCCTAAAGAACCTCAAGAATTATCGGGATGCTCTTTCGGCAGCCCTTGTTGTCGATCACATTCATCGTGAATGTGTGGGTGCCTTTGAAAGCCAGAAGCGGGGTCTGTGCGCCTGACAGGTCGAAATCAATCTCGGTCTTGCCGGAAAGTTCGGCCCCGTGCGGGAAAGGAACTATGTCAAACACGCCCATAGCCGCCTCAGACGGATTGATCAGATCCAAAGTGGTTCCCCCCACAGTGTTCACGGAATTGATGAAGTCCGCATTTGTGGAAGCAATGTCCACAGTAAACCTGCGCGCCCCGTTAGGAATCTTGGCAGTCATCGTCAGCGGGAATGAACCGGTTGACGGCACCGTGATCGTCTTGGCAATGTCGTATGAACTTGTGCTGACAAGTTCGATTCCTCCGTCACCGACAGGAGCGTTCGGATCATTTCCGTCTCCCTGCTCGTCCGCGGCCACATCATTCTCCAATTCGATGTCTTCCACCAAGCCGTCAATCTCAACGGAGAATGAAGCGTTGCCGGATGCGTCCACCCTCTTCATTATCGTGACGATATGCCAATCCTGAGCCTTTACATTCGTGATGACAGCACGCATCCTCTGCGTCTTTCCATCCACAGATCCTTTGAAAACCAAAGCGATGGTGGCATCGTTGCCATTCACCGCATAGTACCCCTGACGGCGGTCGTACGTAGGGTTGCCGTTGGAATATTCCAGTTTGTACTCCAACGGATAGCCGGCTGTCAATTCAACAGTCGCAGAGCCATCCCCGGTCACCGACTTAAGAAAGTCATCATTGTAACCGACTGTCACAACGGCCTGGAGCAGGGTGCAGGTTATGGTCCCCAACGTGGTTGTGACTCCTGCCTTGATCGCAAAACTCCTTGAAGCCCCATAAACAGGCGAAGTGAATTTTGCCTGCGGTACCTCAGCGCTGGTTGACCGGATGTCAATCCTGTAATTTCCGGCAGGAAGGGAGATGTCGGCACTTCCCCGAACCTCCTGATATGTTTTCTGCCATACAAGCATGCCGCTGTTGTCATAAAGGAACAACACATAGTCATCACTCGCGGCCTCCGCCCGTGTCGAGACCTTGTGAATCTCATCGGAAACCTCAAGGGAAAGCCCGTCAAATGACAACACGCCGGTCCTGTCACCATTATGATAATTAAAATTGTCCTTCTCGCAGGACGCTGTCAAGACCATCATGACAGCAATGAATATGTAAGATATCCTTTTCATCTCGTCAGTCGTTAAGATCTACATCCAACAGTTCCACATCCTCCACTGTGTCATCGAAAGAGACAGTGATGGAGCTTCCTCCAACATTTGACACACCGAATTTGATGGTATAGCATGTTTTGGGATCCAGAGCCTTGTAATCCTTTGAAAAACTCTGAGTCTTTCCTCCCTGGTTTGTCAGCGTTCCGGACACAGAAATCGTGTAGGCATCCACGAAGGCAGCCCTCGCCTCTCCTTTCGGGAATGCGATCTCTGTTCCGCCCCCGGTCTTGACTGTGAATGAATAATCCGTATAATATGACTTGAACCCATCCGTGCATTCCACCTTGACGATCGAGTTCGCCAATGAGACAGGAATCGCTACCGAAACAGTACCACTGCCTGTGATCGAAAACGTCTTTTCACCTGACAGACAAGGCTTTCCGAAGCCCTCGTCAGTGACATTCCCGTAGGTGGCCTTCACAGAATAGTTCCCTGCCTTGAGCGCGGTTGAAGTATTGTAGCCGTCAAGCCGTCCGTTGTAGATCTCGTCGCCATTGCCATTGGAGATGACTATCGTGAACTCTCCTGCCTCGGGAATTACAGTATAGTCGGACACGCTGCTTCTGGCCGCGACCTCGACATGGCAATCCGCGTCCAGGGAGAACAAGACATTCCCCTCAGATTCGTTCAAATGTCTGGAACAAGACACCGACAAAAGCGCCAGTGCCAGCATTCCGGTCATTTTTCCGTTTGCATTCATATTCATTCTACTTTTTGATTTTCACTTTTATGTTGTCAAGGTAGAGCCAGCACGTGTTGTTGTTGGCGCCCCAGTTTGTTTCCGGGACGGTTCTCCAGCTAAGCCTCAATGGAGCTCCGACCTCGGACAATGTCGCGTTGGCCGTGTGATTGATGTTGGTGTATGAGCCCGTCGTCTCGTTGATGTCAAAGCTGGACGGGAACGTGCCTGTGTCATCACCGCTCTTAAGGTTCTTGCTTGTCGTGATGTAACCGAAATAAACGGTCTGGGCTATCTTCGGTGTTCCTTCCCGGTTCATCGAATAATCGTAGCTGACATCAAGGTCCACAATCTTGCCATCCTTCAACCCTGTAAGGAACGGAGAATCAGCTCTGGCAGGATAGTTGGCAAGCCCGGTTTCCCTGCGGCATGCGATTCTGATGGCGGTTCCTGCCTCAGCCCCGGCCCTGGCCGCGCTCCATCCGGACATGAACAGGTGAGGAGACTTGGAGCCTGCGCTTGAGACACCATATTCATCATCGGAGGTGAAATATTCGACATTCTTGAAGTCTTCAAAGAACAGGTACGGGCAATTCAAAGAGCAAGCCACGCTAGAAATCGATGACAAGTCGCCGAGGTTGAGACTTTCAGCAACCACTGCATTTTCAGACTCGTAACTTACCGTCAACGGAAGCGAAGACAATAACCTGAACGCAGCCTCATCCTTTGTCTCCACCACAAATGTGTCGCCAACCTTCACCAGACCATCGTGAGTTCCCTCAAAGACAAGTGTATTTGAAGAGCTTTCAGGCCAATTCACCCCATCAGGAAGAGACACCTTTATACTATGCGGGTCCTCACCAAGGTTATTGGAGGCCAATGTGAACCTCAATTTATAGAGTGGCTTAGCCTCGACCGGCCTCAAGGGCACCGGAGTGATGTGTCCCGCCTCAAAAGTTCTTCCTCCCAGGGAAATGGGTGTCAACGAAGCCCACTTGCTCTCTGAATATATCGAGACATTCATCTGATCATCGGCTGAATAAACTGTAGGCGGAGGGAATATGCCAGCGACAGCAGACTCGACACCATCTCCAGACTCATCAATCGGTTTCTTGAGAGTCAAAGTGATTCCGTTCACTCCTTCATCAAGACTGGCGGTCGAGGCATCAGTGACATCAACGGACATCTTGCCGGCCACGGGCTGAGGCATAGAGAACTCAATCCTTGTCACAGGCTCGCCAAGCAAGTTATTCCCTTCAGGAATATAGAACCTCAGGAAATGAAGGAGATGCTTCATTTTAAAATTCGGCACATTGCCAGAAATGATTGGCGATCCTGTCTCTATCGGAGACAAAGCCGGACCTGCAGCCGGACCTGCGGCAAGTATATCTACGCCACACGAGGCACTTCCGTCCTGAACAGCCGGCACAGAAAACACAGCTTTGCCGCTTTCGAATGACTCGGGAAGCGGATATGTCAAATAATAGGAATAAGTTCCATCTGGCATTAAGGACTGGAGCGTGGCCGAAAAATATGCTGACGCACCATCTGCCTCAATGGCCATCAGACGGAAAGTCTGGCCTTCAAGCGAATATGTTCCTGACGAAGACTTTGCCCAAACAGCTACCGCGTCACCAGGCTGCCAGACAAAGCGTTTGGATTCGGAGTCAAAAGTTGTCTTGGTCTCAGGACCACGGCCTAATGCAAGCACAACCCTGACAGGGTCGTGCACTTCAGCAGACTCTTTCAGGTCCAAATCATCACATCCACACAGCATGACACCGGCTACTGCAAGGACAACTCTCTGTGATAGTTTCAAATACACTACTATTATTATTTGGCGGACAAGCCATGACTCACCGCGTAATATGCACAAATGTAATGATTTTTACTTACATACAAAAATACACATTCATATTTAAGGTCATGGCGGCACAAATCGCACAATTTACTTGCGAAAACAATAACGAAATACGGGAGGCAGGCACGTGTGTACAAAAAAAAGGAGTCCGTCTGTCGAAAGACAGCCGGACTCCCCGAAGTACGGCGGCGACCTACTCTCCCAACTGGTGTGTCAGTACCATCGGCGCGCGCGGGCTTAACTG
>CAKVBK010000063.1 GCA_934725285.1 uncultured Bacteroidales bacterium
GCGCTCGTCGATGTGTGGACCAAGGCGAAGAACGAAGGAAAAAGGTATTTCCCTTATGAATATCTCTACCAGATCCTGCGCAGCGGCGTTCTGGAGCAGTACTATGAAATAGACCCTAAGGACAGCTGGGTAATGGCCGCATGCGAGAAGAACATCCCTATCATCTGCCCGGCATGGGAGGACTGCACAACCGGCAACATATTCACAGCCCACTGCATCCGCGGTGAGTTCCCGACCGACCTCGTGAAGACCGGTGTCGAGGTGATGATGTTCCTCGTTGACTGGTACAAGGCCAACGCGACCGGAGCCGGTGTCGGATTCTTCCAGATCGGTGGAGGTACCGCCGGTGACTTCCCTATCTGCGTCGTTCCTATGATGGAGCAGGATCTTGGCTGGAAGGGCACACCGCTTTGGTCATATTTCTGCCAGATCTCCGACAGCACCACATCCTACGGTTCTTATTCAGGTGCCGTTCCTAACGAGAAGATCACATGGGGCAAACTGTCCCCTACCACTCCGCGCTTCATCGTGGAGAGCGACGCGACAATCGTCGCTCCGCTGATCTTCGCTTACGTGCTCGGCTGGTAGAATACCCGCGCATACTGTCTAAGGTGATGACGGAGGCTGATCCCTCCTGTCGTCACCTTTTGGCCTTTAGATACTTAATCATACTTATAGTTTAGTAAAACCATCGCCACCATAAAGACCAAAATTATGAGAAAACTTTCATTTTCAAACAGTTTGCTGATCGGCATCCTGTCCAAGAAGCTCAAGAAGCTCGGACGGAAAGGTCTGTCCCGCCTCAAGGACAACATCGCTGAGCGCAAGTCCTATGACAAAGTCGCAAGAAGCCTTGAGCGTTGGCTCAACGAAGGAAAGCTGCACGAGTGCTATGATTCCTTGGAAGACATCATCGAAGACCTTGGAGTCACTCACGCGGAACTGAAATATTTCTGCACTATGAAGTTCGGCAAACCTTTCCTGACATGGCGCAAAGAGTTGAGGATGGAAGAGGCTAAGGAACTTCTGCAAAATCACCTTGAGATTCCAATCTGTCACATCGCCTTTGGTCTCGGATTCAGCGACAAATCAAATTTCAGAAAACAATTCAAGAAAATCGTGGGATGCACGCCAAGCGAATGGCGAGCCAGACATCTTAAGGAGAGATAAAGGGAAAATCACACGGTCTCCCTTGCATTTTCCAAAAACATTACTATCTTTGCAGTGTATTAATAAACTATTACACTGTCAAGATATGATTGAAATCAAAGATCTGGCTTTCAGCTACGGCAAGACGCCCGTCCTGAAAAGCATAACGACAACTCTTGAGGAAGGCCGCATCTACGGTCTTCTGGGCGAGAACGGAGTCGGCAAAACCACTCTGCTTACACTTTTGTGCGGCCTGAAGAAAGTTGGTTCGGGCAGCATCTCAACCGATGGGGAGAATCCTTTCGACCGCACCCCTACCCTGCTCCAGAATCAGTTTTACCTTCCTGACGAAGTCCTGCCGGTGGCGATGAAGGCGGGATGCTTCGCCAAGGAAAGAGGATCGTTCTGGCCGGACTATGACCATTCCAAATTCCTTGAGATCATGAAGGAGTTCGAGAACGATCCCGTCAAGAAGATGAACCAGATGTCCGCCGGACAACTGAAGAAGACCTACATCTCGCTGGCCCTCGCATGCGGCTGCAAGTACATATTCATGGATGAGCCGACGAACGGCCTGGACATTCCTTCCAAGACGCAGTTCCGCAGCGCGATCATGAAGTACACTTCTGATGACTCCACAATCGTGATCTCCACCCATCAGGTGAGGGATCTGGAGAACATCATCGACCCAATCATAATCCTTGACCGTCAGGATGTTCTGCTGAATGCCTCCGTGAAGGAGATCACAAGCAGGCTCTACTTCGATTACGGCACGCAGCTTCACCCCGAATCCCTTTACAGCGAGCAGCTTCCCGGAGGGTTCATCCAGGTTTACACCAACACGACCGGCGAGGACAGCAAGATCAACGTGGAGGCTCTTTTCAACGCCGTGCACAAGAACAAGGAACTGATCAAAGGAATGTTCAGCAATAAATAAGGAGGAATGAATATGAACAATACATTTAATTTTGGCAGGTTCGGGAAATATTTTGTCTACGACCTCAAGAGGCAGTGGAAGAACATCGGGTTGCTGATGCTGATCTTCGCCCTGTTTCCGATCATTTTCTATATGCTGTATATGTTTTTTGCGGCGTTGTTCGATGGTGGGCTGCTGAAGATATTCACAGGGATTGAGATTGACGGCCCTTCAGGAGGGGTAAGATTCGGCATCTTTGCCGTGATGACGACCATCTTCGTGATGCTGGTCCCGTCAAGAGCCTACGGTGAGATCACCGACAAGGCCAAAGGTTCGGAATGGCTGATGCTGCCTGTGTCCAGACTTGAGAAATTCGCTTCCATGATGATTATCTCACTGGTTGTCATTCCGATCATCTACACCTGTGTCTATTTCCTCAGTGACGCATTTATCTGCCTGCTTGACAGGTCATGCGGAGATTCTTTGATGTCATTCAGAATCAACAATGAGATCGGATCTTCTGACTTTATAATTCCGGCCAACGGCTTCTGGATACTGGCCGCCAACATCGTGGAATACGTGAGCATATTCCTGCTTGGTGGCTTGATATTCAAGAAATGGAAGGTGGTTGGCACCGCACTGGTACTCTTCGGGCTTGGAATGGTTTTCTCCGGCTTGCTTAGCATACTCATTACCAACGCGGACCTTGAATGGTGGAGTAATTGGTTTAATTACTGGACAATAAGGCATGCTGACAACATCGACATCTGGTTGAACGCCTTCCTCAACTTCTGGCTTCTGTTGATCTTGGCCATTTGCGGGACATGGTCTTGGTTCCGAATCAAAAGGATGCAACATTAATCTTATCAACCATGGAATTCAATTCAAACAAAGCGATCTACCTACAGATCAGCGACATGATCTGCGAGAAGATACTCTCCGGAGAGCTGAAGACCGATGACAGGATTCCGTCCGTGCGGGAATATGGTGCCTCAATCGGCGTGAATCCCAACACGGTGATGCGAACCTACGAGAAGCTCACCAACGAGGGCATCATCTACAACAAGCGAGGCATCGGCTACTTCATCAGCGAGGGTGCCAAGAGCATAGTACTGGCGAACGACAGAAAGGAGTTCCTCGAAGTCGAGCTTCCTGCCATCCTCAAGAAGATGGAACTTCTGGGGCTCGACCCGAAGGAATTGCTGATCAAGCGTTAAGTGAATATATGAATTACAGAAATTTATGAATATTATGAGAATATTTAAGAATATCCTGATCGCCACGGCGCTGATACTTATGGCGTCGGGCCTCTCATCCTGCTATTTCAGATTCAGCGATGACGCGAAAAAACAGTTCAAATACGATCTGCGATACAGGATGCACGATGCTGAAGGAGAAGTTGATACCGTGACCTACATCCCTGGCGAGTTCCATTCGGTACACAACAAAGGGGGCTTCGATGACGTTATGATCGTCCAGACCGAGAACGAGTTCAAGGTAGAAGCGATATCCTACGAAATGATGACGGACTCAATCCGTGTGACAAATGAGAATGGTGTCCTGACTGTTGGGTTCACAGACAAAACAGCAAGAATCTTCGGCCCGATCCAGGTTCGGATTTACGCCCCGGCTTTGACAAGTATCTCCTCCACAAGATCAGGCAACATACGCATTTCCGGATATCATGGTGACTCTCTGCGCATAGAGACCATAGGATCAGGATTCGTCAAGGCATTCAATCTTGAGATTTCAGGAAAGTTGACAATCATAGGTACCGGAAGCTGCGACCAAGAGCTCAGACACGTCACCGCAGGTGAAATGATAATCGACAAGAAAGGTTCCGGTGACGGGGAGTACTGTGACCTGAATGTTGGCACGCTGTCTGTAACGTCAGCAGGTTCGGGAGACGCGACTCTTTCCGGGGAGGCCGATTCGGTCTCATTCAACAAGGTCGGTTCAGGTGGCATAGACGCCAGCGAACTGAAAGCCAAGCATGTAGAGACCCAGGAAAGCGGAAGCGGAGACCTTACAATCAGCCGGGAATCAGTAAAGTGATAATCTCAATGAATATGCGAAAGACATTATTTCACATCGCGGCTGTGGCTTTGTTAGGCTTGACTCCAGCAGTCGCTTTGAACGCAAGAACCAGCAATGATGGCGATGAGTACAAGACCAAGACCTTTGATGTAGGCACAATTTCATCCATCGATGCCAATGGTATCTTCAGCGTCACCTACGAACAGACCTCCGGCGACACGGATGTCTCGGTCACAACCAAGGACAAGGTGTTCGACTATCTTGAGGTACAGAACGATGACGGAATGCTTGTCCTCAAGCTGAACCTGAAGGAAGGCAAGAGTTACTCCCTTTCTCCAATCGAAGTCAAGGTCCGCACCAAGCATTTGACCTATGTGGAATTGTCCGGTTCAGGCAGTTTCGCCTGCGAGAACGGCATCAAGACCGAATCCTTGAAGATCAGGTCATCCGGAGCCGGCAGCGTGGAAATCAAGGACTTGTCCGCCAAGAGTTCGATAGAGATCATGACATCAGGGGCCGGCAGGGTCAATCTGGACGGAGCCAAGTCCAAGAATCTCAGCATCGAGATGAACGGAGCAGGTAAAGTGGAAGTCCAGGAAATCGAGTCCCAGGCCACAACCGCCATCATCCGTGGCGCCGGCAAGATCACCCTCGGCGGCAAGACCGACAACGCCACCTACAAACTGAATGGAGTCGGCGTGATCGACGCCGAGTCCCTGAAAGCCGACAACGTCCGCTCCGACCGCGCCGGCATCGGCTCCATCCGGTACTAGTTTTCCCAATTGTCGAATACCACACTCAGTCGGAATTTTGCACGTCATCAAAATTCTTGGATTGTGTGTGGTATCCGCATATCTCTAATGTTCAGGCGAAACGTAACTTCACTTCGACAAGCTCAGCTACCACAAAATCAGACATCTCGACAGGGCTTAGCGACCGAAAGATCATTACAGGACACGCCTGCACCGGTCACTGAGCCTGTCGAAGTGACCATAACTAACAAAACACCGTAATCCACCTCTGTAACCTCAGCGCTTTACGAAACGCCTTCAGCCTAATCGGCCGCAGAGTGATGCCAATCAACGAATATGCTGAAAAAACTGTAGGCTAAGCCTTGAGTTTTTCAGCATATTCAATATTCTACTGCTTTTATTTCAAGGTTCGGCTGAAAGGGATTTGTAAAAAGCAAGATATGGTTTGGGCACTCCTTCGTTCGGCAGAGCGATTCGATGTCAGCGAGACTTTCCGAAAAGGGACTCAAGAATATTCTTATCCAGCATTGTGACACGGCTGAGGACTGACAATGAATATGTGCGCCTGTCATCCCAGAGTTTCTGCGCGATGGCAACCCGCTGCTCCACACTGGCTTTCGTGACCGAAGTCAATCCCCACAATGCGCCACAGATAGCCTTGGCCTCCCTTCTGAGTTCCGTTACGGAAGCCTTGTGAACCGTCACGTTCGACGCACATTCACTGTCAATGGAAGCCTCAATGTCTTTCTTCTGGCTCATAAACGCAAGGAAAGCCCTTGGACTCCGAAACAAGGCCTCGACCGATTTCCAATCGACATAAGAATGGGGCAGAAGTTTGCCTTCTTCATCGCAACGCCACTCTTCCGGTAAAACAGTCAACGTATGGAACATTGAGCGGCGAGTCAAGACTGGATATTCACCGATTCTCTTTCCTCGTCCGGTCCAAAGGTTATGATCAACAAAGTAAATGTCACCCGGTCCCCATTCATACGCCCAAGGAGCCAACGGAAACCCGGCGGCGATGGCGTTCCTATAGACATACATAAACTTCGTCTTCAATTCGTTCTCCGTGAATATGGGATCGTTACTTACATGTATCTTTCCATTGATCGCATGACGTCTAGATGTACGGGTTAGATACGACTCAAATTTCACTCCTACGGAACGTGCGAGCCTGTCACAATTCTGTGGTCGCCCCTTAGCGATAAGATGGAAATGAGTTCCCATGACTTGCATCACAAGGATAGTCACGTCACATTGGAACGCAGTCACCGCAAGGACATTCATTCCAAAGATGTAATCCTCTCGTGAATCGAAGAGCAAACTGACATTTGTCCCGTCGGAATAAATGTGGGCATAGCCATCCACCGGTCTGTCAACCCATCCTGACCGTAACGGATTCTGTATACCGGCTCCGGAAACGTCACTATGATTTCTTCTGTCTTTCATAATACAATATGGTTAATGGTTCAAGTACAAGCGATTCTGCAAACATAGGACAAAAATCACAGGTTCGCAATGAATCAAAAAAAAAGATATCAAAAGTATTTCTGTTATTTATCAAGACAGCATAAATATCAGCATCGATAAAGTTTAAATTTCATCTACGAAAAAGATTTTCCTTACTTCCGGACAATCAGGATGGTCGCAATATGAGATGATGGTACTTAGTTCTCACGGTTTTCACTATATTTATACAAGAGAATGCAAGAAATCCGTAAGACTGGATTCAGAATAATGTCGTTGGATCACAAACGTCAATCAAGCTGATGATACAAAGCACTATACTATGAACATAATGAAAAGAATCATTTATCTATTGGTCGCTGCCTTGGCACTGTCCTCCACCGCATCGTGTGACATCATGTATTCACTGGATCTTGAGAACCAATACACAAAAGGGATCTACATCTGGTCACAGGAAACCGGTCTCAAGACAGGAGATGATCCGCTCTCTCTGGATGACCTCAACGACAAATGGTATCTACACCACATCAAACCAGGAGAAATGGGATCCTTCGCTGACCTGATGGTAGGAGTGAAACTAAGTGCCGGACGGGTTGTTGACGAGATCTTCTATGACACCGACACATTGTTTGTCGCGATCTTTGACGCAGAGGAACTGGACCGCAACTGGGGCAGGGGAAAGATGTCCGACTATGTCATCCAAAAGTACTGGCTATCCAAGGACGATGTCATAGAAAGTGACGGCAAGACCTACAAGCAGATTTCGTTTCCTCCCAACGAGGGCATGAAATCTGTCAGAATGGATCCAGCCTACGGAACCTATAACGCAAAGTAACAAGGTTTTACGAAACGTCTTCAGGCCAATCGGCCGCAGAGTGGTGCCAATCAATGAATATGCTGAAAAACCTGTAGGTTAAGCCTTGAGTTTTTCAGCATATTCCTTATTCTACGGTGTTCAGTTCAAGGCTGTGCTGAAAGCGATTTGTAAAAAAGGGGATTAAGTCTGCTGCTGAAACAAAGCAACCGGCTTTTTGCGTAAATTTTACACCGCGAATCATTGCAGAGTCGAATATAATAGTTATATTTGCGTAAAATTTACACATTAAGATAACTCAAAATATGTTAGGAGCGATAGCAGGAGACACAATCGGGAGCTCTTATGAATTCCGGAACACAAAGGACTACAATTTCGAGCTGTTCAGAAACGACAGTTGCTACACAGACGACTCGATAATGACTATGGCGGTGGCCAAATGGCTGCTCGATGCCCCGGAGCACTCACTTCAGAAGCTGGAGGACACGATGGTCACATTCAGCCAAAAATATAAGTGCCCTATGGGTGGGTATGGATATTTGTTCAGCATCTGGCTGTACCTACCAGAGAAACTCGGCGAATATGACAGCAAGAATGGCGCGCTTCCCTACCGTTCGGAGACAGAACGGCATCCGTATGGATCATGGGGCAACGGGTCAGCGATGCGGACAAGCGCCTGCGGCTGGTTCTTCGACACGCTTGAGGAAACGGAACGTGTGGCGGCGTTGTCTGCGGAGATCACACACAATCACCCGGAAGGCATCAAAGGCGCCCAGGCCACAGCAGCCGCAATCTGGATGGCCCGCGACGGGAAGAGCAAAAACGAAATCAGAGAATACATCTCCACGAAGTACGGCTACGACCTCAACCGTACTTATGAATATCTGAACAAGACCTACGATTGGTCATCCAGTTGTCAGGGAACAGTCCCTGAGGCAATAATAGCTTTTCTGGAGTCCAACGATTTTGAGGATGCAATGCGGAAAGCGGTGTCGATGGGCGGAGACAGCGACACGCTGGCATGCATCACCGGCGGAATAGCCGAAGCCTTCTACGGCGGAATGCCTGAAGGAATCCGCTCGAAAGTGCTTGAGAGGCTGCCTGAAGATTTCATCGACATTCTCAAGAAAGTCAGTGAGGAAACTTCCTACGGAAAACTCTATTCGTCAAAATAGCCACCCTTCGCGCAATAAGTGACTATGAAAGCCTTCCCAAGTAGGCGGATACCCCACTCAATCAGAATTTTGCACGTCACCAAAATTCTTGGATTGAGTGGAGTATCCGCCAATCATTAAGACTCCGGACAATGCATCACAGTGCATCACTGAGTATTTCGAAGTGCCGAAGCCACCGGCCGCCAAGGTGGCGATCAGAAAATGTAAAACTCTCTGCGGTACTGGTAGTTGGAGCGGAGCGACTCGAAGTTCTCGGGAGCCATGCGGAACATGAAATCGTCGGTGAAGATCGGATAGTTGTACTGGAGGACAGAGGCGATCTCCCCTTGGGACTTGCCCTTCAAATCAAGGCGGATTGACTCAAGGTCGATGATCTCGGTCTTCGGGAAGAAATCGTAAAGGGGCTCGATGCCGAAGAAGCGGGCCAAGGCGCGGACAGCCATCATCGTGCCGTTCTGCTTGCCCTGATAGGAATAACCGGCGATGTGCGGGGTGGCGATGTCCACCATATTCAGAAGCTCGCGGTCGATGTTCGGCTCATTGTTCCATGTGTCGATGATCACCGGCCCCAACTTCGGGATGGCGCGCTTCAAGGCTGCCTCATCCACGACCTCGCCACGTGAGGCGTTGATGAAGATCGCACCCGGCCTCATCATCTCGAAAAACGCGTCATTCACCATTCCTCTTGTCGTCTCATTGAGAGGCACATGCATCGTCACGATGCTCGCATTGGAAAGAAGATAATCCAATGGACAGAAACCTTCTGTACCCTCTTCCGCCATACGCGGAGGATCGTTCTTCAGCACCTTGAACCCGAGAGAGCCGGCGACGGAATCGACTCGCCTGCCGACATTGCCTACCCCGACAATGCCTAACTTATCCCCTTCCAAACGGATTGCCTTGCGGGCTGCCACGCCGTACAGAGCCGAGAACACGTAGTTCATAACTCCACCGGCATTGCAACCGGCTGAATTTCGGGCTATGATTCCCTTGTTATTGCAGTACTTAAGATCTATGTGATCCATTCCGATCGTCGCCGTGGCGATGAACTTCACTGGCGTGCCGTCAAGCAACGAAGCGTCGCATTTTGTCCTGGTCCTGATGATCAGCGCGTCAGCGTCCATGGCATCATCATGGGAGATCGCCCTGCCCTCCATGTACCTTACATCAGCATACGGTTCCAAAACCCCCTGTATAAACGGAACCGCCTGGTCGATTATGATTCTGATCTTGTTGTCCATAACCTTCTCACGATTAAGAAACAGAAAAAACTCCCGAAATATTAAAGAACGATAATTATTTAAGAATCAACTCCCTGACAAACCCAACCTTGTCATAGTCCTTGACAAACAGATCATCCTGCTCCAAAAAATCATTCATAGCCTGGATCAAGGCGGCCTTCTGGAACTCCAGATGGCTGCGAAGCATCGAGGATGAGATCGTCACGTAAAGCTTCCCGTCCCGATAAAACTTCCGGAGCGTCTGAGCCGACAAACCGGAAACGGCATCCCAGGCGGCGAAAACCCGCTGGGTGTTGAGTCCGGCGCTCAATTTCAAAGCCCTGATGTACAATGGAATGAGTTGATCCATTCCCAAAGCCTCCTTGCGGGGTGTACCCTTGATCTTTTTGAACTCAGCCATCGTCAAATCTCCCGGAACTCCCCTCCGACGGCCTCGAAATAAGCCCTGTCGGCGGTCAGGCCGTCCACAATCCCCGACATTCTGACCTTGTTGCTGTCTGTTATGAATATCTGGCCGAAGTCACTTCCGGCGACCATCTCCAGCAGATTCGAGATCCTGCTCATGTCCAGCTTGTCGAACACATCGTCCAGCAG
>CAKVBK010000064.1 GCA_934725285.1 uncultured Bacteroidales bacterium
CCAATGGTGCTTTGGCCGAGCGGTTAGGCACAGGTCTGCAAAACCTGCTACAGCGGTTCGATTCCGCTAGGCACCTCACAAAAACCTCTGGCAAATTGTCAGAGGTTTATTGTATTGTCTCGTGATGAGCGCCGCACGTGGCACGAAACCGCCATATTATCAAGAGAAACAGCGATTTTCTTGCACACGGTCAAGCTTCAGAAGATTAGCCATAAGACTCATTTTCAATAACATAAACGCCACGTCATTCGGTGATGCTGATGACGGAGATGTCCCAGGCAGATGTCTTCTCGGAAATATTATCGTCCGCATTGATGTTGACCGGCTTGGACTGAAGGTAGAATTTGCGGACGGCAAGAGTACCATGACGGCGGTTGGAATATTCAGTGGCATCAGACTCGGAGAAGATCCGGACGGGCATATTCAATGACGCACAGGGAATAAGCATATCCGCGAGTGCGCAGGAAGCGTCCGCCTTGATTGAGGATTCATCCCCGGTCACGGTGAATTTACAGGTGCCGAAAGGAATGACCGGCTTTCTGCTGCCGCTTTCCTTGAATATTACTGTCAATGAATATTCCCCTGTCTCATTCAGGTCATGGTCAAAAGATTTGTTTTCAAATCTGTCGCAACGGAAAGAGACACTTTTCCCTTCGGGAGATTACAGTATGACAGTCACATCCAAATCCGCGCCTGTGGTGTTGGAGCAATTGATTGCCATCCTTTGGGCGAACATTTCAGTTCCACGAAGTCCTACAGAAACAATAAGCAGGAGGCAAATGACATATTTCTTCATAGCACAATAATTTAAACGTTACAAATATAATAATAATTCCAAGACTATTAGATCCGGGAAGTATAAAAGATAATCTGTAACTACACTTCCTCGCTATGAAGAGGGGTCGCCGGCGTACAGAATGTGGCTACTCCACGTAGAGGAGCAATCCCTTCAGATACTCACCTTCAGGATGGTAGATGTTCACAGCATGGTCGGCCGGCTGGTTGAGACGGTCGAGGATCCTCACACTGCGGCCTGTCTGAGCCGCGGCCGAGAACACTGCCAATGCAAAAGCCTCCTTGTCAACAACCTGCGAGCAGCTGAAAGTGAACACCAAACCACCGGGAGCGACCTTGGAGATAGCCGCGGCGTTCAGGCGCTGATAGGCGCGGAGAGCGTTGTTCAGAGCTCCTCTGTGCTTGGCGAAAGCAGGAGGGTCAACGATCATCAAGTCGTACTTGTCTTCAGGAACGTTGCGGAGAAACTCAATGGCATCCGCACAGTAGCCAGTGTGCTGAGAAGGCTTGAAGCCGTTCAACGACACATTCCTTTCCACCATGTCAATGGCTCTGCGGGAGCTGTCAACGGAATCGACATGAACCGCTCCCGCACCGAGGGCATACACGGAGAAGCCACCTGTGTAGCAAAAGAGGTTCAAGACATTTCGTCCTCTTGAATATTTTCCCACAAGGGCCCGGTTTTCCCTTTGGTCAAGGAAAAAGCCCGTTTTCTGGCCTTCGGTCCAGTTGACGAAGAACTTGTGTCCGTTCTCAAGAACGATCTGCTCGTCATCCGAGAAGTTTTCAGAACGGTAAAGGTAGCCGTCAACGAGATCAAGGCCGGCCTTGAACGGAGCGGTGCCGGAACTCTTGTCATAAACGGCCTTTAAGGACGGGCCATAGACGGATTTCAAGGCCTCGCAAATGGCACCTTTCGCACGGAACATTCCGACAGAGTGGGCCTGCATGACGCAGACGCCGTCGTAATAGTCTATGATCAAGCCAGGGAGACCGTCTCCTTCACCGTGGACCAGACGGTAGCAATCGGTCGTCTCCGAGCCGGCCAAGCCGGCGGCGACACGTACACGGAGGGCCCTGGCGATCATATTCTTCCAGAAGCCAGGAGAAAGGACATCCTCCCCCGCGAAACTCAGGACACGGACAGCGATCGAACCCACCTGGTAGTGCCCGTAAGCCAGGAACTCTCCGGCCTGAGAGAACACACCGACTATGTCTCCTTCGGCCGGTTCCCCCACAATCTGGGCGATCGCACCCGAAAAAACCCACGGATGGAATCTCAAAAGAGAATCCTCTCTACCTTTCTTTAATATTATCTTTGTCATTTTCAGTGTGTTGTTTTGGTGGATTAGGAAGCATCTGCTCCGGAGTCAAAGGATTCTTCTCCGACGACATCAATTTATAGTACATCTCACGGCATATCCATGCGTCCGTGGCGGCGTAAGCCTGCTGGGAATCAGAAAGGGCATCAGCCTCCCAGTTGGAAAGCTGCTGGGTCTTGGAGATGCGGACACCAAGGATGATCGCCGCCATCTTCTTGACGCTCTTGTCCTTTATGCCATATTCCCAGACCATTTTCTGTAGATCCACGAAAGACTTCGGCTCAAAATCGTGATGCTTCTTCAGGCCGCGGACATCATCCGTCACTGCCGCGCCGACTTTAATTATCTCTTTGCTCGCAAGAATCCTGCGCAATGACTTAGGGATGCCGCCCATCAGTTTCACCCGGAACAGGAAAGCTCTCTCCTTGCCGGAAAGCTGCAACAGAGAGACCCCGTAGTGAGGCTGGTTCGCCGAAAAACAAGGCCGGGACTCCGTGTCAAAACCAATCACCTTCTGCCGACGGAGGTAACTTATGGCTTTGAGAAATTCAAAGCCTTGGTTCTCAATAACCTTGATCTTGCCTGGGAAGCTCGAAGGCTCCAGTTGTTCTATTTCCTCCGGACTAATGCTGATTCTGTACGACATGGGAACAATAAGTGTTTGGAGCGATAACCCCGACGGTGTCTGGATACGAAGCCGGGACAAGACTGTCAACGAATGGAAGGACGGAGACCTTGGAATCCAAGGAATCACGCAGAGCCATAAAGAGCAGTGCGGAAGGATAAGAAATATTGTGTGTGAACGCGTCCAGCTCCCTCATCTTGCGGAAGCAAGCTTCAGAGAATGAAAATGTTGTGTCCGATGAATATATCACCGGAACATCGCATCCGATCCTTTCAAAAAGATCACACACATCGCTCCCGCCATATTCAGAAAGAACGGGGCAGCAGACGAGGAGAATCTTGCATCGGGTAGGAAGTTGAAGCGCGGCAAGAGCGTCCTTCACCGTCAGCTCCCGTAAAGATGTCTGACCGTCTTTCGATGCAGACAAGCTCTCGTAGGCTGTGTCAGCGAAATTCAGTACAGAGACTATCGTCTCACCGGCAAAGTCAGGAAGCCCGTCACTGACCTTCCTTGCGTCAATGTTGTCGAAATCATCACAATTCATCATCTTTTCACTGAGACGCAGACACCCTGACGGATCACCGACCAGAACAATCGCCCCGGACGGCTTGCCGTTGCTTTCAGCCAACGTTCGCAGCCGTGACAAAGAATCCGTCAAAAGGGAATTGACGTAGGCTATTGTCTTATAGCCATTCTCCACCCGTCTTGAGCAGCTTGAAACCAAAACAATGGATTGGATCAACAATATTACCGCAAAAAATCTCTTCACTGTCATCAAATAATTTCCGGAGCACGGCGCATGCCGGCCGGACCACTCTTAAGTTCACGAAACTCTTGAAATTGTCCTAATTGTATGTCCGCCAGAAGATTTTTCCTTCTCTAAAACATTACAGACACATTAAAAAACAACTTCAGACTGCAAAGGTAAAAAAATCTTCACTATCTTTGAAGACAGTTGTGTATAAAACTCCTTGACAAGATGGTTAAAATCTCAAAAAAATCAAGCCAGATGCCGGCTTCTGCGATCAGGAAACTCGTGCCTTTCGCAGACGCGGCCCAAAACGACGGCATCAAAGTCTATCACCTCAATGTCGGCGCGCCTGACATCAAATCCCCGGAATGCGCCCTTGAGGCGGTGCGACGCAACACTCTCGACCACGTTTCCTACACCAATTCGGCCGGCCTGCCGGAGCTGCGCAAGGGGCTTGCCGAGAAGTATTACAGAGGCATCGGCATAGATGTCTCAATCCCGGAGATCATCGTCACTGTGGCCGGAAGCGAGGCTGTCAACCTTGCGCTGCAGATAGCATGCGATGAAGGCGACGAGCTCATCGTTATAGAGCCATTCTACACAAACTACAACACATTCTGCTTTGAGAACGGGATTATTCTCAAAGCCGTCCACACCGACATTGAAAGCGGATTCAAAGTCCCGCCGGTCGAAGAGTTCGAAAAACTCGTGACTCCGCGCACGAAAGCTATCCTCGTCAGCAACCCCGGAAACCCGACCGGAACCCTCTACAGCAAAGAGGACATGCTCGCGCTCGGAGAGGTTGCCAGGAAACACGGACTGTTCCTGATCTCAGACGAAGTCTACAGAGAGTTCTGCTACACGGACGAGCCTCACTTCTCAGCTATGAATATTCCCGACCTTGCGGACAATATCATCCTCGTTGACTCTGTCTCAAAGCGTTACAACCTCTGCGGATGCCGCATCGGCTGCATCGTCTCACATAACAAGGAGGTGATGGAAGCGGCTATGAAATATGCCCAATCCCGTCTCTGCCCGCCGGTTTACGGACAGATCGCCTCGATCGGGGCGCTTGACACCCCGCAATCCTATTTCACGGAAGTGAGAAATGAATATATCGCCAGACGTGACTATGCGGTCTCCCGTCTCAATGCCATGGAAGGGGTATATTCCCCTACCCCGATGGGTGCGTTCTACACAATAGCCCGCATTCCGGTGGACGATGCCGAGAAGTTCGCCAAGTGGATGCTGACAGATTTCAGGCTTGACGGCCAGACCACGATGGTGACACCGGCGAGATCCTTCTACAAAACTCCCGGCTTCGGGACTGACCAGATCCGGTTGGCATACGTGCTGGGGATTCCGGAACTCGAAAAAGCGTTTGACGCGCTTGAGGCGGGACTCAGGGAATACCACCACAGATAATGAAAGCGCTCATCGCCATAGATTCGTTCAAGGGATGCATGACCTCGGCGCAGGCCGGGAAGGCAGCCTTGGATGCATTCCGCAAAGGAGACGCGGAGGTCATTCCGGTCTCGGATGGCGGTGAGGGTTTCTCGACTATTCTCACGGAAAGGCTGGGCGGAACGTTCAGGACAGTGGCTTGCCACGATCCGCTCGGCAGACCTATCAAAGCCGGATACGGCATTGCAAACAACAGCAGAACCGCCATCATAGAAACCGCGGCTGCAAGCGGGCTTGGGCTCCTCTGCAAAGAGGAACTTAATCCCCTCATCACAACCTCCTACGGGACAGGCGAATTAATCTCGGACGCTCTTGAATATGGCTGTGAAGAGATTTGGCTCGGCCTTGGCGGCAGCGCCACATGCGATGGCGGGACAGGGCTGCTTCAGGCGTTGGGTTGCAAGTCATTGGAATCATGCAAGATAACCGGATTCTATGACGTCTCCGTACCGTTCTGCGGTCCGGACGGCGCTGCAAGGATGTTCGCACCGCAGAAAGGTGCTACACCAAAGATGGTGGAAGAACTCGACTCTCGGCTGTCAAGGCTCTGTGAGGTTTATTCCGCGCTCTCGGGAAAAGATGTCCTGAATATTCCCGGCTCAGGCGCGGCAGGGGGAATCGGTGGAGCGCTCGGCGGGATACTCGGGGCAACAATGGTCCAAGGAATCAGCAAGGTTCTGGACATTTCCGGGCTTGACCGCAAACTGGAGTTCTGCGACCTTGTCATCACCGGAGAGGGGCGGGCCGACACGCAGACCCTCAAAGGCAAAGTGCCTGTCGGGGTTCTTGAATATGTCAGGGCGCATTCTGTCAAGGGGAATCGCCCCAAAGTCATTCTTGTCGCAGGACAGGTCTCCGAACGTCAGCGACTTCTGGAGGCAGGCTTCGATGATGTTCTACAAATCACTCCGGAGGGAATGCCCCTGTCCGAAGCTCTGAATCCAGCCACGGCATCGGCCAACATCACCAAAGCGATACTGTCCTATCTTCAAAGAAGTCATGCGGGGGCAAAAGACCGCATTTAGCACCCGCAAGGCCTGCCAAAACAGGTTTCGGGGGCAAAAAATGGCTATCGCACCCGTAAGGCCTGCAAAGACAAGCTTCGGGGGCAAAACAGTCCCCTACGCACCCGAGGGACATATTTCTAAAACCTCGCGGATTTTGGGGATCAGGAGCGAGATGACATATTCATACTCCATGAAGTGGGTGCCGTCGTAGATTGTCCATGTGCCGTCGCCGAAATATTTCCTCCACGTTCGGATTGAGACCACACCGCTGCGGCGGTAATGGTCGCGGGTACCGAAAAAGGCATGGAAATAATCATTGCCCCCATTGCACGGAGCATTTTGCATCGCCTCGGCATAGACTTCCCTCCATTTTCTCAAAGGGTTGTAGGTGAAATGAAGTTTCTGTCTGTCTCCCGGCTTCGGACGGTAAATCCTGTCGAACAATGCCGTCACACCGGGAATCAGAGTCAGCCATGCCAAAGCCACGAAATATCTTGGAGCGTTCAGCGACGGGGAAACGAACAGATGTGGATAGCCTTTCAGGGCGATGGCGTGCGTGGCGCCCATGCTCTCCCCTATCACAAGGTCCGGCCGGACTTCCTCCGCCCAAGCGGACAGTTGATTGTGAGCGACCTCCGGATCAAAGTCATACGTTCTGATCACGACCTCGAAATCTGGACCAAGATTATCCTTCAGAATGGACGGGATGCGGCTGTCACCGCCCCCGCCCATTCCGTGGACATAAAGTATAACGTGTTTACGCGATTCAGTCATAACTCAAATGAGAAACTGCCCGTGCAGATCATAAAAGCTTCCGGAATTCGGCTACTTTCCCGTCATCAGATCGCTCATCGCCAGATTGATGAGTATGTAGCCCAAGAAACTGGTCAGGAATATGAACGACCAGTGGGAGCGCTCTACAAGCGCGATGATTATCGCAAGACAGACGATGACAAGAAAGGCGATTCTCTTCGCCACCTCCAGTTTAGATGCCTTCTTCCCGCCACCGAACTTCATAGAGAACATAGGGATCTCGCTGACCAGAAGGTAGCATAGAACCAGTGTCAGGACCGGGATGAAAACCGGGGCCGCGCACCAATGCGCAAGAAAGCAGTCCGGCCTTACTGTCACAAGAGTCGCAAGCGAGCCGCAGACCATCGCGGCCGCCGGAGTTGGTAGACCGATAAAACTGTCGTGCTGACGCTCGTCCAGATTGAACTTGGCGAGCCTCAAGGCTGAGAACGCCGCGAGAACAAGCGGCAAATATTTCAGGATCAGGATGTCCGTCCCGCTTATCTGGTACAGCATCACGGCCGGCAGCACCCCGAAGCTGACATCATCCGCCAGCGAATCCAATTCCTTTCCTATTTCTGAATACGCCTTGAGAAGCCTTGCTGCCAGACCGTCGCAGAAATCAAAGACGGCGGCGAGAATCATCAGCGCGAACCCAAGCTCCAGCCGTCCGCCCAAAGAAGCGATTACCCCCAGAACTCCGCACAGGAGGTTCATAGAGGTAATCGTGTTGGGAATATGCTTTACGATGTTCATTTATTTGATTCCAAGTTTCTTCTTGAGCTCCTTGGAGAGGGCATCCTTGTGGACAAGGACATCCATAGACTTGGCGCGCACGAAAGAATCGGAGCAGTACCAGATTCCGCCGTACTTGCTGGCGGTTCCCCAAGAGTTCTTTACCATGAAATAGTTGGTGCCGTTCTGATCCTTGGCCAAACCGAAAATCTGCATTCCGTGATCGTCAGTGGTGGTCTTGTTGTCAAAACCCTCCTGACGGGACTCCTGGGTCACAGGAGCTTCCTTTGGCAACTCGGCCGCGACTTCCTTCTTCTCACCGGCCTTGCCGACCCAGCGCTCCTGGTCTGAGCCTGAGGTTGTTTTAACGTCCTCAAGCAGCACACCGATTCCGTTTCTGGTGAAACCCTTCTCGCTCACGTCTGTTCCCCAGGCAAGAGTATAGCCCTTGTCGATGGCGCTGTAGATCACTTCCATAAACTCGTCAAGAGGGATGTTATAGGCGGAATCCCATCTCCAGTTGTCAGAGATCTCGATGATGAACGATGCGTAGAACGGATGGTGAGTGAACGACGTAAGAGTCACATAATCAGACGGAACGATGCCCATCTCGTCCCTGTAGGAAGCAGGGGTGTAAGTCTTGCCGTTATATTCAAAAGTCTCCGGAGTCTCGCCGAGGAAGTTGTCCACGATGGCGTCGAAGCCTTTCTTCCAGTTTGTGGAAAGGGTTCTATTTGGGTTCTTGGCGATGGCCTCGACATAAGCCTTTGTGGTGGCGTCGAGTTCTCCGTGAATCGGAAGCGGCTGGAGTCCAGGCATAGCGCTCTGAGGCACAAGACCGTAGTCCTCAATGACGTGGAGAACGTCATCGGCCTCGGAACCCGAAGCGAAATTGATATTGCCGTCCGTGCGGACATATTTCACAGCCCTGTCCTTGTAGGAATGAGAGATGACGAACATCTCGGAGAAGTCCGGATAGAGGGTTGTGTCTTTGATATTCTTGATCCTTATGGCCTCTGACTCAAGGAATCCGAGGGTCGAGAAACACCAGCATGTACCGGAACGGTACTGGTTCTTCACTGATGTGATAGGGTTCTCCTTAACCACGGTGAACTTGTAGTCCGCCTCCGGCTGGGCTGGCTTTGGCTGCGCCGAGGCAGCAAGAGGAATGATGGCTGCGGCAACGGCAGCGACGATGATTCTCTTCATATATTCAATTAATTAATAATTTTCAGCCTTTACTTGGAAATAACTTCTCGGGTGCTTGCAGACCGGGCAGACCTCCGGAGCCCTCTTGCCGATCACAATGTGTCCGCAGTTCGAGCACTCCCAGATCATGTCCTCATCCTTGGAGAACACAACAGCGTCCTGAACGTTCTTCAACAGTTTCCTGTAGCGTTCCTCGTGGGTCTTCTCGATCGCCCCGACCTTCTCGAACAGAAAAGCGATCTCGTCGAACCCTTCCTCCTTGGCCGTCTTCGCGAACCCGGCATACATATCCGTCCACTCGTAGTTCTCTCCAGAAGCGGCGTCAGCAAGATTCTCCTCCGTGGAAGGCACACCACCATCGTGCAGAAGCTTGAACCAGATCTTGGCGTGCTCCTTCTCGTTCTTGGCCGTCTCCTCGAACAGCCTGCCAATCTGCACATAGCCATCCTTTGCAGCCTTCGAGGCATAATACAAATACTTGGTATGAGCCTGACTCTCCCCCGCGAACGCGGTGCGCAGGTTCTCCTCGGTCTTCGATCCTTTAAGTTCCATAATCTATGAATATTAAATATTACCTTTCCGTGTTCATTCTCGTGCCTTCGCCGGTCCTTCGTATTTTCTACCACGACCACACTTCATCCTCAGATTCCATCGACAGCCACATCCCGTCACCAGATCCACGTCTTCCGTCATCCATCATCCTCCTTCAAGACGCACCGGCTCCAACCTTGCAAATGTAATAAAAATACCCTGATTAAGAAAGCCCAGCCTACCTGAGCCCTTTTCATTTCTTGAAGAACTGTCCGGCATCAAACGAATCTGTGACATTGACGAAGCCCTTGTCATGTCTGTACAGGAACGGAGAGTAACGAAAACGGGCAAAAAGTCTGACATCATTGAACCTATATTCAACGTTCTTTATCTCATAGAAATCCGAGCTCACCTTATCGACCACCTCCACCTCGAATATTCCCTTTTCAAGTTCTGTCTTGACGAAGCAGCGTCCATCCAGTTCCAGGCAATCGTAAGCCCGCTCAGCGTCTGACCGTGAAACCTCGACGTAGAACTCTTTGATGTCAGACGCATCCTTCTTCTTGTAATATTCCGCCGCGTCAAGCGAGTTCGTCACCTTGAGAATCCCCTCGTCATATTTGTAGAGAGACTCCGAATAGCGGAAGTACATAAAATACTTGGTGTCACGGATCGCATATAACTTCGAATCCAGCTTCTCCACCAATTTATCCGTTGATCAGTTTTCGTTAATCAGCTGAAAGTTAAGGAGAAAAT
>CAKVBK010000065.1 GCA_934725285.1 uncultured Bacteroidales bacterium
ACTGTCCTGCCAACCGCTTCTTGGCTTTGGTGGCGTGGAACCTGAAATTTGATTCCTGTTATCGGGCTGTACCACCAGTCGTGATTCTTTCCGTGCGAATGAAAAGAGCATCCCGCTTTTTTCAATTTCCTTATTACTTCTGAGTACTTCATTTTGTATTGCTTTTTGATTGCACTACAAAGGTACGAAGATTCTTAACATTTTCCAAATTTTTCGACAACTATTTTCAAAATAATTCACTCTTTTTCAACTCTTTCGATTTACTGCCGGGCCGAACCGCCTCTTCTTAATTTATACAACAAAAAAAGCCCCGGAGCAATCCGGGGCCGTGCGGCTATGCGCTTTTGCTGTCAAACATTAAGAGATAGCCGATAATTCTTTTGTTTATTTCTTGAAGGCGGCTTCCATCTTATCCTCAAGTTTCTTTCGATATTCCTCATCCTTGCCTTCATCCCTGTACTTCTTCAGTTTGTCCACAACTTCCTGAAGCCTGTCAGCGTCTTCCGGATTAAAGATGAACTCATCAAAGTCGCCGTATATACTTCTACGGCCAAAGACGTATCTGATCGCATTTCTGATTCTCCTAAAGAATCCATCTCTAACCAAGTGAACGCGACAGAACACCGACCCCCATTCGTCATCAGCTTCCATAATGAGGGAATGGTTCACATCACCACACTGGCAAACAAACAATTCCTTTTTGCCTTCTTCCATATTGCTTATATATTGTTGAATCATAAATCCAGCATTTCATCGACCTTACGATGTGTCTCTTGAAGTTGCAGCTTCATTATTTCAGCGACCTTTGCCGGATCTTCATCGCAGATTCGATGGATTTCTTCATCGACGGCCTGTCTTTCTTCTTTACTCTTGGCACTGATAAATCTCTCCCTCAGTGCGTCCATCTGTTCCTTCGTTATCATATTCGCAAGGTAGCAAGCATTTCCGGAATCGCAAAGGGTTTGGCAGAAAATTTTGGGCTTACCACTCGACAAGACTGTAGGAGAGGCCGGCACCGATGTAGGGGAGTGGGGCGATGCGGTTGTCCTGGAGGGTAAGGCCGTAGCCGGCTTGGAGGGCGATGGACCAGTGAGACCTTTTTCGTGACGGCACGGAAATGGTCTTGGTGACGGTTTTCGTTTCGGGAAAGACCTGGATCAGGTCAAGGGACGGCTGGTAGCCGGACACCACCGCGCGGTAATCCTTGCCGGAATATTCCTTGCGCTCCTTAGGAAGCTGGACGAAGGTGGTGTCGTGGATGGTTATGATGTCGGGATAGGCGACAAGGAACGTGTCGATGATGGTTGTGAGGATGGGGACGGGACACTCGACGGTTACGGTGTCCATAACAATGAGGGTGTCGGCCTTGGGCGTTTCGATGGGTATGGCGCCAGCCGCGCGGTAGCCCAGCCTCCAGCTCAGAACGGAGACCGCGGCCACCAGCGCAGCGACAAGCGTAAGAACCCAAACCGGCTTCATCGTTTCACGCCTCCGAGCCTGTCAGCCCACTTCTCGGTGTAGAAATCGTAATAGCTGATGGTGTCGAAACACTTGAACGAAGAATGCAGCCAAGCCCACGTAATGGACGGTAAACCAATGATAAGCAGGTACAGCCATCCAAGATATAGAGACTGCACTGAGTGCCCCCATTCGTGGTTCAACGTCTTTTGTACGTATGGTTTATCAGCCGAGCGGATGTAATGGTATGGGAGCACGATGTAAATTCCGAGACATATCCCACCGCGCATCTTTCCAGAAAATAACACTCTGGCTCCCCAGAGTTCCGTCCTGTTGGCATCACACCCACGGCCATACCACCAGAACAGCAGCAGCCCAAGCAGGTTCTGCGGCAGTTGCCAGATGTAAAGCAAAACTTCTATCAGAACTTTCATATTCATTGAATATTAAAACCTTTCCCCTTGGTATCTTCTGTTGTAGAGCAACTGCCGCCTCTGCGGGCCGCCCTTGCGGTGGCTGATGTGCACGAAGGTCGGGTAGAGGATCATCTGGTCAACCTCTTTCCAGATTTCCGGTGTGTTCCTGACCACCTTGGCCAACAGGAACGGATCCGCCGCCGCGATGTCGGCCGCCTCTCCCTTGACGTGCTGCGATGTGGGCACACCGCCCACCTCTTTGTTGAGCTCCGGGCAACGGTACCCGCTGTTTATCCGCAGCGGACGCCCGACCCTGTCACGGAGCGGCTGGAGCACCTTTTCGGTCAGCTCCTTCACCGCGTCCCGCACAGCGAACGAGGTGATCACGTTGCAGATGCCCTTGCGCTCCGCTGTAGGTGATTCCTCGAACTCGCGGTAACTGAATTCCTTACTGATCGTTCCCATTGCCGTCCTCCATCTTCACGGAGCCGAAAGGCGGCTCCCTGTCCATGCACTTGATTTTCTTGCACCGGAAGGCGTTCAGGTAGGCCACCTTGCTGCTGAGCTTGTCGCCGCGGTCACGGAGCGTGCCGATGCTCTTGTAGAGCTGGTCGATCTTGACGTCCTTGTCCGCAAGCTGCTGGCGCAGCGCCTCCGACTCGTTCTTGTACTCGTCCACAAGCCCGCGCCACTGGTCGATGGTCTTCGAGACGTTGTCCAGCACGGAGGCCGTCTTGCGGTCGCCAAGGAAGTAGATTGTCGTGAACGCCCCCGATGTGATCAGCGTCACTATGATGCTTGTCCAGTCCATCACTTCCTTCTGTTGAACCTGATGACCCACCGGACGAACAGCGCGGCAAGGGCAACCGCCACGACACCGAATACGGTCCATCCGAGCGGTGTGGTGATGAGGTCCTTGCCGTTGCCGAAGTGGAGCAGCCAGCCGATTAGGGCGCACAGGTGTATGGACACCGGTCCCGCCATCGTGGCCACGATGTCCCACCAGTCCCACTTGGAGTCGAGGAAATATTCCTTTATGAACCCCGCGAATGCGGCCGCGAAGTAGCCGCCGATGGGGGCGATGAGGATGTCCCTCAGCGTCGGCTCCGGAACCGGCCCGGAACAGAGCGAAAGGAGGAACGCGATGTTGAACGCGGCGAAGATCACCCCGCCGATCCCGAAGTGGGCTATCCTGTCAAGCCCGATTTTGTTGATGAGATTCTCCATTGCCTTTGAATATTTTGGTTTACGATCATTCATTAGTCGCCGCCAGAACCCAGCCGCCGGCGGTCTCGTCATATTTGTAGGTCCCGTCGTCCAGGACGAGGTGCAGCGCCCCCGACTTGGCAGTGTCATAGATGTCCGTCATAAGCTGAGCCTTGAAGAAGTCGATGACATCATCGGCGCATCCCTTTAATGTCAGGCTTCTCAGCGCCGAGCATCCGACAAACATGCCCCCATACTGGGCCTGTTTCGCAGTGTCCATCTGCCAGCCGCTTAGAACTAATCCCTTTAGGTTGTTATTGAACTGATCGGCGAACATCTGCTGGAAGTCGCCGCAATTCCTCAGGTCCCATCCCGTCAGGTCAAGATATTCGGCGTTGTTGTTCGCGAAAAGGCCGGACACGTCCGTCACGTTGCTCACGTCCCAGGTCGTAAAGTCTCCGATAGCGCTGAAGTCCAGGACGTGGCACTTGAGGAACATACTGTGGATGTCAGTGCATTTGGCGGTGACCCATCCGTCAATCCTGAAATCGACTTTCTTGAGGCTGACGCACTCACAGAACATCTCGCTGAAGTTGGTGCAGGCGCTGAAATCTACCGTCGTCATACCTGTTATTGCCTCAAGTCCCCTGTGCCAGCCGAACATCTTGTGGGCCTCGGTGACCTTGGCGCCGCAGTCCGCAGGAAGCTTCACGGTGCGTAATTTTGTCACGGTGTCAAAATCCACATTGGCCGCGAAGGCGGCATAAAGCGACGTGTTGTTGGCAAGGTTCCAACTGGAGATGTCAATCGTCTCTATGTTGTGGCAGCTGAAGAACGTCTCCCTCAGCGACTTGGTCGCTATGGCCTTGCCCCCGAAGTCGTAAGCCTCCACGCTCTGGGAGTTGAACCGGTTGTTGTTCGTCTCCCAGATCTGCGCGTCGGGGCTGACGTGGAGGTCGATCACGTTGTCCGAGTTGTACCACACGAACCTGTCCCACCACTGCTTGGCCTTGTTGCCGTTGATGGCATAGTAGGTGTACGTCCCGTCGCCGTTGTCAATGTAATGGAACCTGTCAACGCCCGAGCCCGCTCCCCAGTAGGCGTTCACGAGGGGCTTCCGGCAAAGCCCCCAGAATATCGCGTCCGATGTCTTCCATCGCACCGGCAGCAAAAGTCTTCTTCCGCTCATGTCAATACTCCGCGTATGCCGCCAGGAACTTGCCCAACAACGGGACGTATGAGATGCTGATCTCATAGACCTTGTTTCCCTTGAAGGACGGCGTGTCGCCGTTCGCCCACGAGACGCCCGTGACCGTGATGCTTTCCACGGAAGAGCCGGTGCTGAACACTATCCTCTCCTCCACAGGCTGTGAGTTGTCGGTGGCCGAGCAGCCGACGGCCAGCGTCATGATGTTGTTCCCCTGCCTGATCCTGCCCGCCTCGCAGGTTACAGAGACCTCCAAGGCGTCCGTGATGGTCTCAAGGACGTCAGCCTTGGCGTAGCCCGCGTCATTGGCAAGTTCCGACACCTTGGTAGGGACTGGCAGGGTTATGTCCCCGGCCCCCAGAAGGGGCTGCCCGTTGACGGTCTTGATGTTGGTGCCGGAGACAAGCTTCTCCTGAAAATTCAAAGTCCCCTTTGAAGAAACGGAGAAGTCGTAGTCATCGCTGGAGCAGTCATCTATAACAATCCAAGATGTTCTCAACCTACCGGCGGAATATAATCCAACCGTAGTATCGTCATCGTTTATATACTCGGCAAATATACCCAACTGAAGAGTATATCCGTCTTTATCGGTGCATTTAGTGAAGAGGGTTCGTCCACTCTTAATGGCACTACAAAGTTCCTCGACTTTGTCGGCTGGAGCCTCATCCCCCTGTTTCAATATCCACGCCCAAGTGCAGTCATAGGGTGCCAAAGCCTCCACCGAGCTCTTCACCCCGGCCACGGGGTCGGCATATTCGCCCTTGTCGTTCAGGAACTTCGTGCCGTCGCCGTTCTTTGTGAGTGTGGACAGGGTATTAAGATCTATCTTTACATATGTGCCACGATCAATCTCGATGTTTATAACGGATAGGTTGTGCTGCATCTTTCCGCTGACATATGTGCCCGGTATGCAAATGATGGTCATACGGCCTGAACTGTCTCCGGACCGGAAAAAGAGCCCCTCGTTGGCTTGATCCGGATAGTGAATCAGCGACGGCAGATTCATCAGGTCGTCAAGGGCGTCCTGCTGGTCGGATGACAATTCAATGTTCTTGGTTGTTAATCCGGCCACGCTTGCCTGATATGCTGAAACCAAAAATAATCCAAGCAGATCATAAGCGCCATCGTGACCTTCACCCTGCCATAACTCATAAGGGTTGTCCGGCAGACACACGGCCTTTTTCTTCGTGCCCACCGTCTTTGGCTCATACTCCTTGTCGCCAATCAGAATATGTTCGATGGCGTTGACTTGCGCCTGTGCCTCAATGTTTCGTAGTTTCTTCCGTTCGTTGAAACTGAATGCAGTATATATTTCCCCGAAGTCCTTAAAACCGCTGCCATCGTATATGAGCCAACTGCTATAAGGCTCATCCGTTTCCCCGGAGTTGACAGTATAGTCACAGCGGAAAAGGCAGTGTGATTCTGTAGAACCCTGGAGATACCCGCGAAAATTGACGTTCGGCACATCCAGAACCACAATCTTGCCAGCAAGGTGCGCCTCGTGGATCTCTGCCGGTGTATGGGTCCCATTGTAAGATCCGTCCTCATTTGGATTTTCGATGTCGATGGTCACCACTAACACTGGGGATTCATAGCCCAGATCTTCCAAACTCTTGTTCCCCTCCAGCGTCACGCCGCCTATGGACGGCTTGTTGTCAAGAAGGTTATAGTCGGTCACACCGGTGCTCTTTCCGATGCGGACGGTCCTGGCGCGGACATTGACGGAGATGTTGTAGCCGTCGCCGGTCTCACCCTCTGTGCCTGTCTCGTTGCTGGCCTCGCCGCTGCTCCTAACAACCTCGAACAGCCCGCGCTCGAAGACACGGCCCCTGCCCTCGGAGTCACGGAAAAGGATCTCGACTCCGTAACGGCCGATCCCGACCGCACCCGAAAACCTTGCGCTGACGGAATTTCCGTCTACCGTCACATCCTTTCCCGGAACCTTGCCGTAGACCCCGACAATGTTGAGCTCGACATCCGCCGCCTCTGCCAGGCTGAAAGGGACATACACTCCCTTTTCCTCATCATAGACGGAAGCCAACGCCACGACGGAGAAGTCGTTCCCCTTGACTATCCGGACAATTGAGCCGCCTCCGGCGCACCCGCATCCTTTGTTTCTCTTGTCGTTCATATTAAGATATTCCTGATATTCCATATTATACTTCCGTTACTCCAGTTCAGACAACGGACGTATGTAATCCGCCCTTGTCTTCCAGACGGTGGCAGTCTTGTAGGTCTCCACCGAACCGTCCGGCACATAGATCGGGCAAGCTTCAGGCACTTGGGCAAAATGGCCGTCAGTTGTCGCCGTCCGGCCGAATGTAGGCGGAGTCACGCTTCTAATGATGATTGATTGAAGCGAACTTGCCCCGGACATAAACCCAAATCCTTCAATCCTTTTCAAAGCACCGAATTCTATAGTCTTGAGTGAAGTGTTGTCATAGAAACTGTCGTTCCCAGCCAACGTTTCGCACACAGGAAGCTTGATCGAATCCATCGGGACGTATGCGAACGCCGAATTGCCTATGGTCTTGCATAGCGGAAGCGTCAGATCTCCGCTCAGCGAGGTATTCCTCAGTGCTCTCGCCCCAAGAGTTACTATGTTGTCCAATCCGATTGTATAGAGATTTGAGCAACCATTGAACTCATCGTCCGCAAGTTCGGTGACACCTGTGAAATCGGAGAGCTCGGGGAAAGACTCTATGTCGGTATTTCCAGAGAACGCTCCATCGAGCGAACTGGCCATCGCGGCATTATAAGGAGAAACTCCGGTGCCGTCTCCGAACTTCTCGATGCAGATAGCCTCGACATTGGCATCAACGAAAGTGATGTACTCTGAGGCGTCCTGCGTGATGACGCACGAACCGAAACTGGCCTCTTCGTCATACGAAGGCACTTTGAGAGATATTGTAGCTTGCCTTTCAGAGACTGTCCCGTTGGTTGATGCCGTCAAATTGACGCTCGAGGATCCGACACCCTCGGTGATGTCACAGGTTATCCATTCAGGAAGCCCCGCCAATTTCCATCCTGCATTGTCTGAGTCAGTGACTTGGAAGGAAAGGACCCCGCCTGTACTGGCAATGGTTTCCGCATTGCCCAGATTCCAGCTTGGGTATGCCTTGCACGCCACGCTGACCGTCTTGTCCGAAGTCATAAGGACAGTCTGCGTTTCGGAATCTATCATCCCGTTTTTGTGGCACCACACCTTGACCGTGGTGTTTTCCTTGAATGTCATCGGCCCCGTGTAGTCGACCGCGTCTTTCACGGTGGTCTGCCCGGCTACATATTCAAGAACCTTGACGGTCGCTCCTGAAGTGGCGCAGTTCACCGTCAGGGTGTAATATTTCAGCACCGCGGCCACTGACAGATTGCAGCTGGCGGTGTAGCCCCCGTCGTTGGTTGTGGCTGTGATCACGGCCGAACCGGCCGCCTTGGCCGTCACCTTCCCGCTCTGATCCACGGAAGCGATGCTTGGGGCGGATGATGACCAGATCACGGTTTTGTCTGTGGCTCTTTCCGGCGTCACTGTCGCCACCAGAGTCACCGAATCCCCCAAAGCCAAAGACAGGACCTGCCTGTCAATTGACACACCGGTCACTTTGACCTTGGCGGCCTGGTAGGTGACGGTGACGGATTTTTCACCATAGATGGAAGATTTGATCTTGCTGGTCGCCCTGATCTTGACGGTGTTGCCGTTTGCTCCATTTAGTACAGTCAGTTTTCCGTTCTGGTCAATAGACGCGTATGATGCTCCACTGGTGACACTCCATTCAACCCCGCGCTGCGTCGTGTTGGACGGCGTGTAAGCCACACTGAACTGAGCCGTGTTGTTATCGTTGTTCACGGTCGAGTCCCCGCTTATCGTAAGTCCCGTCAATTCAACGTCCACCTTGTCGATCACCGTGTCGTTCGGATTGGCGTAATGCCAGGTGAATGTCAAGCTGCTGACCGCACGATCCGTCAGCGAAGTCTTGAACTCATCCACGACAATCGCCTTTTCCGTGCCGTCTTTCTCGATGACGTACCTCTCTTTGGACGCCAGAAAATCCAGCCAGTATGCATTCATCCCGGCGCTCTCGATGTGCCCCGAATTCTGCTCGAAGGTCATCGTGCTGTCATTCTCCAACTCCTGCTCTATCCCCGAAGTCACAAACACCTGCGTCTCCGACTCTATCGAGCGGCCGAACTTTCCCGTGGCGTGAATATATTCATACGTCCCGCGCCGCCCAAGGAACTTATAGGTCTTCAGCGGCAGCCTTGAACGCCTGATGTCAAAAGAATATACCGTTGACTTGCTTCCTGAATATTCAGTCCAGACTTCATAGGATACGATGCTGGACACGTTCAATCCCTTTGCTGAAGCGGTCGCCAGCATCGTGTCGGCCGATATGTCCAGGTCATAGTATTGCCCTGACAAGTAATAAGTAGGGCTGAGTTTGTAGCTGCCGGACGTGTTGCCGGAAAGATAGTTGAATCTGACATAGGTGGACACGTCTCCTGATGTCCTGTAGAAACAGAGCCGGTCTTTCGCGCCTTCATAGACTGGGGATTTTGCCGGCCTTGTCGTGAATATGGTGGCGGCAAGTGACTTGTAGGCGAACTTCCTGCAAGGCAGCACGCTGAAGCTGTGCGAACAAGAGGATGATCCTTGCGTGGCCGTGAACGAGCCTGTCACCATTCCGATGCCGTTGCCCATCAGAGCCCTGAGTATCTCTCCGGCCGGCAACCGTACAATTCCAGAGTTAGGGGTCACGTCAAAGCTCAGAACCTCCTGCGATGTGAGGAGCCGTGAACCGAACTTGACGGTGATCGTCACCGTGTCATCCGACTCCGTTGTCAGCGTCAGCCAAGAGCTTTCGTCAGCGAACTGTATGCTACCTGTAAATTCCATATTCGTTTTTCAATGGCTGGGTACATCATCCCTAACCCAGGACAAATGTACAGTTGGAGGTTCCTTCCAGAAAGGACATCAGATCTCGATGAACTCACCACGTGTAGAGACTGCCTCCGACCCTGCCGCCACCGTCACCGAAAGCTTGGCCACGATCCATTTCCGCCCCTTGAAGTACACCGGCCTGTACAGCCTGAAATTATGCAGGTCGATAGGGGAGAGGTTCACATCCACCGACACCCTCTGCCTTGTCTTCCCCAGCCACTCCGCGAACGCCTTGTGGTACTTGTCCCACAGAACAGACGGAGTCAATGATTGTGTCCCAACGAACATCGAGTCACTTCGTGTTACCGGCTGAAAAACACCGTGCCCGAAAAACTGTCCACTGTAAGACACCCCGATGTAAACCTTCTTATCTCTCTCATCGCCTACAGCATTTGGCTCGATCAAAGCGGTCATTTTATACACCCTGCTTGTGTCAGAAGAAAAGATCTTTTCTGGTGAACACTTTGGAAGCAAGAAATCCGTACTATTGTCGTAAACATCAGCATCATCTATCTTATTCTCAATTGGCTTGGCTCCTTGGAACAAAACATCGCATTCATAGGCCGTTTCAGTGTCAACGGTCACACCTCCTCCGGTGCTGGTGTAACGCTTCTTTACGACTCCATCGTATTTCCTTCCAGA
>CAKVBK010000066.1 GCA_934725285.1 uncultured Bacteroidales bacterium
AGCGTCTTGCTTGTCTTGTCATATTCCTTGAGCCATCCGGCGTTCTTGATTGAATATGTCCAGTCGAAGTTCGCGTCCACTTTGATCTTAAGTTGGTTGCCACGGATTCCGAGATCAAGGCTCTCCGGCACCTCCGCACTGAATTGGAAGTAGTTGATTGGCTTTACCGTTGCCTTTGCGTAGAAGGTAGGGTCTGAAGGAGATGTGAACTCTATGACGGCCGGGACATTCTCATCGAACGCGACCGCAGGGTTCAGTTGGAATGTCAACTTTGATGTTGTCTTGCTGAACTCCTTGAGCCAGTCACCGTTTGTGATGGTGTACACCCAGTCGTCCGCAGGGTCGGTCAAGTTGATTGTGAGCGATTCGCCTTTCTTGACCACCACGCTCTCCGGACAATCCACGTTCATATTCACAACAAAGGCGGGTTGTGTGACCTCTACTCTTTCCACGATTGTCCCCGCCGTGAATTCGAGCACAGACGAGCGGTCAAGCCCGGTGTTGTTGCGCTCAGCCACGAGTCTTACCTCTGTCTCGCCGTCGCCGACTTTCGGGCTGATCTTGAACCATTTGTCGGACACGGTCATCTTCCACTCGACATTTGATGACACCGTGAATGTGATGTCATTGGCGTCGGATGTCAGTTCTATGGATTTTTTTGAAGGAGTGACGTACCCGTCCTCGGTCTTGTTGCAGCCCACGGCAGCGACAAGAGTCGAGAGGGTTAATAGTATTATGCTCAGTTTTTTCATCATATTCAATGATTATTCGTGATTATTCCTCATCCAGATTGTAGCGCCAAACCATAAGTTCGGAGACATCGTACCAGTACTTCCTGATGGCCCAGTCTGAACTCATCCTGTCCTGGTAATACTCGTAGAAGTTCTTTACAATCTTCACTCTGTAGTATCTTGCGAGAGGTACCTCAGAATACACGAAGTCTACAGTGGTTCCTTCTGTGATCAGTTCGTGAGTCCCGTCTTTAGGAACTTCCTTTATTATGTTCCACTTGTCCGAATCATCCACTGTGGCTATCAGCTGCCAGTTGGACCAGTCTCCGGACGGTTCGCCGTCCAAAGTCCAAGCATAGATCTCATATAATGCCGCTGCATTTTCACAATAGGCTCTGTATGGCAGGAATCTCATCTTGGCGACCCTCATCGGGGCTCCGAAATCTACAGTGTAGGCCGTTCCGAAGTTCTCGCCATTACTTCCTTTCAAACTGCTCATTTCCCAACCGAAACACTGATAGTGCACGTCTGTATAGCCTTCTTTTCTGCTCAGCCACTTCCCGTCAAACAGGAAGGCGCAACTTGTGCCGTAGCCGTCGTTCTTCGCCGCTGTTTCAAGTTTGGAAGGATCTGCGTCTCCGTCCAGTCCTGTAATCACAGAACATTGTGTACGATCCACCTGTACAATGGACGCTTTATAGGCGGTGACTGTGTAGGTCACATCCTCCTCCAGATTGTTCACTACGAATGTGTAGGTTTTTCCGGCATTCAGATCGGCTGTAAGTTCCTCAACGGCTCCCTCTTTGAGAATCACCCGGCTTGGAAAGTTGAGTTTGATCTCGATGGATGTGAAGTCCTTTGTGTCGTTGAACACGAATGTGACTGTATGGGCCGAATTGTCGACCACGCCTTCCACAGTCTCGTCGCCGGCCGTGGCGGTGGCCGACTTGACAAGTTGAGTCAGAGGGTACTGCGGTATCTCGGTGTCGAACTTCTTCTCAATGTCACAAGATGTGACACTAAGGCTTACCGCCGCCATTATCATTAATGTGTTTAATAAACGTTTCATCTTTAAATATGTTTAAGTTTCTACCACCAAGGATTCTGTGTGAGTCCCGGACTTTTGTTGATCTCGTCCTGCGGAATCGGGAAGAGATAGAACTGTTTCTTGAAGGTTCTGGTCTCGAATATTGTCCTCTTGTAGAAATCAGTGCTCTTGAAACTGTTGGTCTTCGCGTCTCCGGCTCGTGGTGAAAGTCCCCATACAGGACCGTTGTCGCCGAACTTGCCTACCTCGTTGGATGTCACAGTGTTGGCGGAAGCGTCAAGGCAAAGGAGGCGGCGGTGGCAGGTGAAGAATCGGTCGCCCTCGAAGTTCAGCTCGATCTGACGCTCGCGAAGGATGTACTTGCGCTGCGCGTCCTTGTCTCCGGAGATCTCGGGATATGTGTCGAAGATGCTTGGCAGACCGGCTCTCTGGCGGATCAGGTCCCAGTACTTCTTGATGTCAGGGTTTGACGGATCATATTCATTGAGCGCCTCCACGTAGTCGAGAAGTATCTCTCCGTAGCGGATGTAAACCGTGACGTAGTGGCTGGAGAAGGTCAGGTTGGAGAAGTCTCCAGGAATGATTCTCTTGTGAGTCAAGAAGCCGCTGTGAGGATAGTAGGTAAGATTGTCGTTGTTGGACATTCCGCCGTAGTAGAGCTCAACCCTTCCCCAGCCGTCCTGCTGATCCTCGCGGTTGTTGAAAGCGTTCATCCACTCCTTGTCGGATGGGTAGAAGATCTGGGTCCTGTGGTTGTAGTTGATGGATGCGTAGAAACGAGGCTCCCTGTTCACGAACATATTCCAATCACCCTTTGAATGCCCCCAGCTGTCGAGTTTCTTCAGATCATCGATGAGGCCTTTCCTCCCGTCTTCGGTTGACTCGTCAAATTTAGGCTGTCCGTCTGTGACCGGATTGTAGTGCTCGCCGTTCGATGTGGCGAAACCGGTCTCGACATAGCCTGACAAAGGATCCTCTATCCCGCGTCCGTTAGCCATATAGAATGCGTCCACAAGGCGCAGGGTCGGGGCTGTTCCGCTGTTGAATTTCTGCTTCCCGTTGGACGGGAGAGTGTGGTACATATAGCCATAGCGTGGAGGATAGTCGTTCCAGGCGCTTCTGGCGATCTGTACAGTTCCGAAGATGATCTCATCGTTCCATCCTGTCATCTCGATGTTGTAGTAGGCCTTGTAAGGGTTGTAGTCAGGCGAGTTGACATCGTTCTTGTCTCCGTAGTAGAGTCCAAGCCCGGTCTCGGCATGATGGTTTTCTGCGAGATCAATGACAGATTTCGCCGCGTCGGCCGCCCTCTTCCATTTGCTCTCATCGTAAGATTCGGCGGCAAGCGGATTTCCGTCATTATCCCGGAGAAGGGAGTAGTAGTCGGAGTTTCCGTTCCACTGCGGGGATGCCGCAAGAAGAAGCGCCTGCGCTTTTACAGCGTTGCAGGCCACTTTTGTCGCGCGTCCGAGATTGACCTTGTCGGATTGGTATGAATATGGAAGAAGTTCGTATGCCCTGTCCATACATTCCACCACATAGTCGATGCACTCGTCGAATGGAGCCCTTTGCATATTCCCGAAGTCTGCCGATGAAGCCATTTCTTCTTTCAGCAGGACCACAGGACCGTACTGACGGAGAAGCAGGAAATAGTAGTAGCCTCTGAGGAATATAGCCTCACCTGTGTACCTTGTCTTGAGGTCGTTGGCCAGTTCGGCGCAGCGTCCGACATTGTTCTCAAATTTGAAACTTGCCCTGATGGCTTTGTAATATGTCGCCCAGATGTTGTTGGTCGGCGTTGTAGGGTCCCAGCTTCCCTCGTTCAATTGGATGAACGGGCTCCACGGAATGTCACACTCGTCCGACAGACCGTACCATAGTCCGTTCCAGTCGGATTCGACACAGTTCTTTTCCGGCAGGGCTGCGTAGATGTTCGTCAGATAGGAGAGGACCTCGTTGCGGTTGCTCCAGACCATATCCTCGGTTTTCATGTCATCAGGCATCTTGTCGAGGAAGTTGCACCCCGCCAGAAGAAGCACCGATGAGATCAGTATAAGAGATTTTTTCATTGCTTTCATCGTTTAGAATGTGAATCTTACGCCAAAGTTGAACTTGCGTGTAAGAGGATACTTGCTGCCGTCACTTGAGCCGGTCTCAGGATCCCACATATCCCAAGGTGAATGCATCCACAGGTTGCTGCCCACGAAGTAGATTCTGAAGGCCTGGCATCCCCAGTTCTTGAGCCAGTCACCCTTGAAGGTGTAGCCGGCCTCGACATCGGACAGACGGATAAGGCTTCCGTCGTAGATGGTCTTTGTGGATGTCTTCTGGTTGTTAGTGTTCTTGTACTCGGTCAGCCTTGGATAGTAGGCGTCCGGGTCTGGATTTTCCGGTGACCAGCGGTCAAGGGCCTTTGCGAATAGGTTACCGTTCTTCACACCACCGTTGAAAGGAAACCAAGCTCCACCGAGGTAGTAGGTGACGTTCGCCTGTCCTCTGAAGAACACTCCCAGGTCAAGGCCTTTCCATGTCAGTTGTGCACCGAATCCGTAGTTGATCTCAGGAACGTTCGCATAGCCGATGGCCACCTCGTCGTGCTCATCCACAACTCCGTCCTTGTTGTAGTCAAGGTACTTGACGTCTCCAGGGGCGAGAGGCAGGCCGAATTGTGTCGGGCTGAGGTCAATCTCATCCTGGTCGGCGAAGTAGCCGAGGGCGATGTAACCGAACCTTTGGTTGAGACGATGGCCGGTGCGTCTGCGCCAGCTGTCGGTAGGAGCCTCGTCTTTCTCAAGCACCTTGTTGCGGGCGAAAGAGAAATTGCCGTAGAGACGGTAACCTACCTTGCCGATGTGGTGGTTCAACTCTCCGGTGAACTCGAAACCTTGGTTGTTGAGCACACCCATATTGGCGAGAGGAAGCTTGTTCATACCGGCGACACCCGGGACGGTGTTCCTCTGGATGAGAATATCCCATCTGCGTTCGAAGAAGTAGTCGAGATCGAAAGACAGGAGGGAGTTGAACAACTTGATCTCAAGACCGATATCCTTCTTGAGACCCTTTTCCCAAGTCAGGTTCTCAACGCCTTCCTGATCCTCGCCCACACCGCCGGACCAGTTCGCCGACTCTCCGAATCTGTGTCCGCCGAGGCCTGAACCCCAGGTGGACAGGTAGGCGAAACGTCCGGATGCAAGCACGTCAGAACCGACAAGACCCATGGATGCCCTCAGTTTGAGGTGATTTACATAAGGCTTTATGTTGGCCCAGTAAGGCTCATTGGATACAAGATAACCGACCGCACCGGCAGGGAAGAATCCGAAACGGTGCCCTTTCGCGAAGTTTTCGGATCCATTGTAGCCGGCGTTGAACTCAACGAAATAACGGTCGTCGTAGGAATATGTGGCGCGGAATGCGAGGCCCTGCTTACGGTAAGGCAGAGAGTAGATCGCCGAGCCGGCTGACAGATTCACATAGTTGCGCGAATAGTACATTGTCATGGCTCCCACGCGGTGCTTTCCGGCGAAATTCCTGTCGTAGTTCACCTGTGCCTTGAACTCATCGGCGCGGTTGCCGCTGGTTGAAGAGCCGTAGTTGAGGAACTCGTCACCGACGTAGGTCTGGGTTACCTTGTACAGGCCGGTCTCGTCATCGACTCCGATGATCGCATAGCGTGAGGAATATTTTCCACGTGCCTGGATGGAAGTGATGTTGAAGTCGTAGGAGAACGACATGTTTGCGCTCAATCCTTTCGTGATCATGTCAAGGTTCTGCTTGACGATGATCTGGGACATTATCTGAGTCTGGTAGGTCTTGTTGTAGCCGGAACCGAAAAGGCGTTCCGCAGGGTTGCTGGTGTTGTTACCGGTTGAGCCGCCCCACGCCCATTTGATGTTTCCGTTCTCGTCGTAGCCGATAGGAACACGCACCGGCGTGGAGATCGGGTCGAGGTTGTAGGCCATGGTGAACAGCTGCGAGGCCTGAGCCTGATAGTTGTTGTTCGCGGTGATAGGCCTCGGCTGGTGCGAGTCCGTCATATTCGCTCCGATCTCAAGGGACAGCACCGTGGATTTGGTGATGTTCATATCGATGTTGGAACGGAAGTTATATCTCTTGACGTGGATGTTCGTGCTGTAGTCCGTGTCCGGGCTCGTGTAAAGGTTACCGTTGTCACGGATGTAGGCCGCTGTCACATAATATCTTGCGCGCTCACCACCACCACGGATGCTCAGAGATGCCTGCTCGTTGTTTGACCATCTGGTGAACAGTTCGTCGAACCAGTTGACGTTCGGGTACATAAACGGGTCTGTGCGGGCCTCTGTCTTAGCTATTTGTTCTTCAGTGAAGACATCTCTGCCGCAGGCCTCATTGTACAGTCGCATATAGTTCGCTCCGTCCAGAAGTTCCGGCATATTGGTAAGCTCTGAGATACCGCCCTCGATCTTCACGTCGATCTGTGGCTTCTGTGCGACACCTTTCCTTGTCGTGACGAGAACGACACCATTGGCCGCACGTACACCGTAAACAGCTGTCGCTGACGCGTCCTTGAGGATGGAGATGGTCTCGATCTCCTCGATGGCAAGGTTGGACATGTCACGCTCGACACCATCGACAAGGATCAGAGGGGCGCTGGAGTTCAGCGAGGAGATGCCTCGGATCCAGAATTCGGCGTTGTCCATACCAGGCTCACCGGTTCTCTGGACGACAACCGCTCCGGCCACCTTTCCGGCAAGTGCGTTGGTCAGGTTTCTCTGAGGGATTTCCAACTCGGTGTTGGCCACTGAGGAGATGGCTCCGATCACGGACGCCTTTCTCTGGTGACCCATACCGACAACGACAGCCTGATCCAGCTCTGTGGCGTCGTCCTGAAGGAAGATGTTAAGCTCCAATGATTTCGGGACGGTCACGACTTGGCTCTTGTAACCCATACTGGTGACCTCCAGCTTGACTCCAGGCCCGGAGACCTCGATAGAGTAATAACCATTGATGTCGGTCATTGTTCCGGTCTGGGTCCCGGCGATGAGGATCGCCGCTCCCGGCACAGGCTGTCCGGTGCCGTCAATGACCTTACCCTTGACCGTGACCTTGCTCGGTGAGGCGGAGACTCCTGATGCGCTTCCCTTTGAGCCTGCATTGCCAGAGTCCGCTCCATAGGAAGGAACTGCCAACAAAGCCGCCAACAGGATGAACGCGATCTTCCGCTTTCCCATTGTTAATTGATCAGTCATAGTATTTCATTAAATATTTGATGATAAACAATAATCGTTATAGCGTATTGAATACAATAGTGGCTAACTGTCAATAGTATTACGTGCAAATGTAGTAATATATTTTCATTTTGAAAATAATTTAACTGTTATTTTTAACATATTCGCATTGATGTCTTTGCGCAAACGTTATATTGAGTTTAATTTAAGTCTGGCACGTGAGGATTCTTTCAAAATGACCATAAAATGCTTATCTTTGTTACCCCGAACCTTGGATCAGAGAACCACGCTGGAAATCCAAGGTCCGAGAACAGAATATTATGGCAAACATCAACGACAAAGAATCCTTTCTGAACCATATCAACGGCAGAAACTCCTTCCTGAAGCATCTGATTCTGGAGAATTGCGTCTATGACAAGCAGTTCACTCTCGCCGACCTGAGTCGTGAATATGACACTTCCGTCCCTACGGCCTCCAGGATCGTGACAGACCTGATTGATGATGGCTTTGTGAAAGAGATCGGCAAGATGGAGTCTTCCAGCGGACGCAAGCCGGTGATCTATGGCCTAAATCCTGAAGCCGGCAACTTTGTCGGTGTGGACGTTAAGCAGAATTATCTTTCCGTGGCGGTCACAAATTTTATGGGAGAATTGATCTTCTATAAGGAGAATATCAAGTTCCCATTGGCCAACACCGAGGAATCCTGCCGCCGGATGTGTGATGTCGTCCGAGACTGTCTGAAGTCCTCCAAGGTTGACCTCTCGAAGATCCGCAGCTACGGATTCATATTCTCAGGCCGTGTCAACTGCAACTCAGGCTACTGCTTCTCTTATTTCATAAGCGAGGACAAGCCGATCGCAAGCATCCTTGAGAAGGAACTTGGGCTGCCGGTTTATGTGGAGAACGATTCCAGGGCAATAGCCTACGCTGAATATATGTCCAGCGAAAGCCCGGAGAAGACATTCCTTGTCTTCAATGTCAGCTGGGGACTGGGTCTCGGAATGATCATCGACGGCAAGCTGGGCTACGGCCGCTCCGGTTTCTCCGGCGAGATCGGTCACTTCCCGATCTTTGACAACAAGCGGATATGCCGCTGTGGAAAGATCGGCTGCCTTGAGACAGAGGCCTCGGGATCGGCCCTGCACAGGATAGTTCTGGAAGAGATGGCCGCCGGGCAGCCGTCGCTTCTGAGCAAGAAATTCAAGGCTGGCGAGGAAATCTCACTGGGTGACATACTTGACGCCGCCGACGCCGAGGACACAGTCGTGATCGAGGCGATCGAAAAAGTGGGCAAGGCCCTCGGTCAGGCTATCGCCGGGATGATAAATCTGTTCAACCCGGGAGTGATCGTGATAGCCGGTTCCCTCGCGCGCGCGCATAAATATCTGATGACTCCGATCAAAGGGAGTGTCAACAAGCTTGCCCTCGCGATAGTCAGCAGCGACACGTCCATCGTGGTCACCCGTCTTGGCGAAAAAGCCGGTGCCATCGGTGCCAGCTACATAGCGAAAGTCCGGATGCTCGGAATAATCTGATTCTATGAATATTAAATCTCTTTTCCCGTTAATTCTCTCCGTGGCGGCAATGATGGCTCTGTCATCATGCGCCCGGAATGATGAATATTCAGACATTGTCTCTGTGATTCCTGAACCTCAGGAGGTCCGGCTTCTCGGGGGATTCTCCGATGTCGGGACCTGCGTCCGCAATGATGTGAGTGACAGCACTATGGCGGATGGCGAGTATCGCATATTCATAAAGGATGGCGACATTACTGTCACCGCTGCTTCCTCCACCGGCTTTCTTTATGCAGGGCAGACGCTGAGACAGCTGAAAAACGATGAGGGGAAATACCCTGACGTCGAGATCCGTGACTGGCCCCGGTTCAGACATCGTGGTCTGCTTTTGGATTGCAGCAGGCATTTCTTCTCGATTGATGAGGTACATAAGGTTTTGGATCTTATGGCTCTGCATAAACTCAACGTGCTTCATTGGCATCTTACAGACGATCAGGGATGGCGGATTCAGATAGATTCGTGGCCGCGCCTGACTGAGGTCGGAGCATGGAGAAAAGGCAACCGGCTCGGCAGGGGAGGTACGGACATCGGCCCCGATGATGAGCCTTACGGAGGATTCTACACCAAGGAGGAACTCCGCTCCATTGTTGAATATGCCGCCTCTCTTGGAATCGACATAATGCCAGAGATCGACCTTCCCGGACACATGCTTTCGGCGCTTGCCTCTTATCCTGAATTGGGCTGCACCGGAGGCCCTTACTCTGTCTCGGCTTATGGAGGGATCTCTCAGGACGTGCTGTGCGCCGGCAATGAGAGGACTTTCAAATTCATCGAGGATGTCTTGACGGAGGTGATGGACATATTCCCTTATGAATATATTCATATCGGAGGCGACGAGTGTCCGAAGAACCGTTGGGCGGCATGTCCTGAGTGTCAGGCCAGAATCAAGGCTCTCGGCATCGTTCCTGACGCTGAACACACGGCTGAACAGTTGCTGCAAGGTTATGTCACCGAGAGGGTTGGTTTGTTCCTAAAAGAACATGGACGTCGCCTTGTCGGCTGGGATGAGATTCTGGAGGGGAATCCGCCGCTTGACGCCGTTGTGATGTCCTGGAGAGGTTCTGAAGGGGGGATCAAGGCCTCAGGACTCGGCCACGATGTCATCATGACCCCGAACAGGAATATGTATTTTGATTATTGCCAGAGCGAGAGCAAGGAGTCCGAACCTGACGGCATCGGCGGTTATGTCCCTGTCTGGAAAGTCTATGAATATGAACCTTTCACCCCGGAGATGACTGATGAACAAAAATCACACATCCTTGGGGTTCAGGCGAATCTCTGGACTGAGTTCATCTCCACGGACTC
>CAKVBK010000067.1 GCA_934725285.1 uncultured Bacteroidales bacterium
TTCGTGAACATCATGGCGTATGACATGGCATCCGCGCCATACCATAATGCTCCTCTCTACAGGAAGGATGCGGACGGCAATGTATCACCTTATGTAGGGTATATGACAGTGGACGAGTCCGTGGAGGCGCATTTGAACGCAGGAATGCCGGCTGACAGGCTAGTCCTCGGAATGCCGTTCTACGGACATGGAAACGGCAAGGACTATGACGGATACGTGGACTACAGGGATAACAAGGGACCCAAGGCTGGCCATCAGGAACTGTGGGATGAGATCGCGAGGGTGCCTTACTATGCTAATGCTAAGGGTGAACTGCTTTTGGGATTCGATAATGCCCGTTCGATACGCGAGAAATGCAATTACATAAAGGAAAAAGGATTGAAGGGCGGCATGTACTGGGATTATGGTGCCGACAACGATGCCGGAGACCTGTCAAGAGCCGTCGCTTCTGTGCTCCTTAAGTAAACCAGCGCTCAAAATTTCTTACTATTTCCGCTGTGGTGGTCAGTCACGGCGGAAACTTTTTGCTCTTTGGGCAAAGTTGAGCTTTAGAATGGATATCCGACACCAAAGTGGATGGTGTAGCCGTCTTTCTTCAGCCATTTGGAAGGGGCGCGCCAGCGGTCTGTGTCCAGAGACGGGTCATAGACTTTCATTCCCATGTCCAGACGGAGTATCAGAAAGTTAAGATCAACTCTGAGTCCAAGCCCCCAGTCGGCGGCCAGACTGGCCGCGAGGTTTCTGAGATCGAAATGGGTGTGGGCACCGTTGTCACCGTCGGTTTCTTTCAGAGTCCAGATGTTGCCGATGTCTGTGAATACAGCTCCGCACAGCTTCCAGAACATCGGGAAGCGGTACTCCAGATTGGCCTCCAGCTTCACGTCTCCGGTCTGGCTCGGAATCACGAACGTAGTGTCCGTTTTTGCATGGCCAGGACCCAAGGCGCGGGCCTGCCATCCACGCATGCTGTTGGCCCCGCCACTGTAGAACTGTTTCTCGAAAGGAAGTGTTGATGAGTTGCCGTAGGCGTAGCCGACACCGCCAAGCAGCCGCATGGCCAAGGCCTGACCGCTGTTCTTGCCGAAGACAAAAGTCTTGCCGAGAGTGAGTTCTGTGCGGATGTACTGGGAATATGGAGTGTTCCAGATAAGCCTGGATCCATATTCGTCCTTCCTCATGGTTCCGTTGAACATGCTAAGGACATTGCCGGAGGCGTCCAGTTGCAGGCGGGCATATTCATAAGTCTCCTTAGGTACCAATGCAGTGCTGGTCGTGTAGTAGGCCACAAGCCCGGAACCTACATCAAAGTGGTTCTGGTAGGCGTCTCTCATAAACGGATTGCCTGAAAGAGTTGTATAGAAGTTCGGATCGAGATTCGTCAGCCGGACTATCTTGGCCTGTATCGGAAAGAACTGGTAAAAGAATCTTCCGTTACGCAGCGAACCAGAATAGCCATAAGACGTGGAGATCGTATTCCTTGTGTATTCAGGGCGATTCTGGTAGTTATATGAAGCGTTGATTTCGGTGCGTGGGACGGATGGGCCCTTGAACATTGAGTTTGGCAGGCCAAGGAACTCGGGAAAACTCAGGCCGGCGGAGACACCGAACTCGTTGGACTTGACGCTTCTGTCATCGTACTTGAACTGGAAGTTCCCAAGGAAGCCAAGATTAAGCCACTGGGCGCCGTGGAATATGTTTTTGTGGTAATAATTCAGCTGAGGAGATATTCCGATCAAGCCGGTCGAATTAGTGGATCCTTCCAGATTGACCTTGAATCCCTGCATCCTTGAACGGGTGAGATTGATGTCACAGTCCACTACTCCGGAGTCGCGAGGAGTGAGGGAGACATTGACACCGCTGAACATCCTTAAGGCTGAAAAACGTGAGTATGTCGTGTTGACCTCATTCTCATCATATTGGTCTCCAGGGTGGAGAGTGCACATATTCCTAAGCACTTTGTCATTGAATTTCAGGTCTTTGTCGTATGATATCGAGACATCCCCCAAGGAATATTTCCTGTGAGGGCGGGCATATTCAGGAGTCTGGTTCCTTGTGTATTCCTTGACAGTCATCAGAAGGCCGGCGGTATCGGTTGAATTAAGAGTGTCGGCCTCGAAGGAGAAGTAGTTTTTTGTGAACCCGAAGTATCCTTTGCGCCTCATTGCGGACGCGCTGCGTTCAGTCTCTTTTTCCAACGCGTCCTCGGAGAGGAAATCACCCGGTCTAATGGTTATCTCGGAAGTGTCGGCAAGGAAGTCATCTCTGAATTCTCCGTCCGGAACCGAGTATGTTATCTCTCCTACCCTGAACCGCTTGCCGAGAGTGACAGAATATGTCACATTCACTTTACGTCCTTTCACCTCAATGTCACTCCGTACATCTGAACCGTAGTATCCAAGGTACTCAAGATGCCTGTTGATGTTCTCGATCGAAGCTTCGACCTGAGACGGCTGGTAAACGACGGGCGCAGTGCCGACACTCCTGATGAACTTGTTTATGGCTCTGTCAGGATTTTTCCCGGACCAGTTGTATATGTTAAGGAAAGGATTCCATCCGAAGATTATGTAGGAATTAGGCTTCTGCTTGATGTATGACTCGATTGTTTTCGTGTTGAACCGGTTGTCGTTGCTGACTTGCACCTTGTTCGATGCCAGGCGGTATTGCCCCTCCTCCAAAACGCGTGTCGTGCTGCACGAGAAACTCAGCGCGGCTGCGGTGGCCACAGCGGCCATCAAAGAAATTAATGAGGATTTTGCCATCATATTCCACAAAAATAGCAAGCCTTTCTGATTTTTCTTCAAAATCGGGACAAAATATTAATTTTCGTACCTATATTTGCACGCCGAAGCCGGGCAAGGCATTTTCGGCGGTTCATTACTTATGTCGAACATTATAGGTTTACAGTTATTTTAGGATGAAGAACAAGTACATCGATCTTGTGGATCAGACATTTGATTTTCCGCAGGACGAATTCAGGGTTGAAGACGGCAATCTTTTTGTCAATGACATTGACATGATGGGAATCATCAAGGAATATGGCACACCGTTGAAACTCACCTATCTCCCGAAGATCACCTCACAGATCCACAGGGCCAAGAGAATGTTCCGCAACGCGATGTCCAAGGTCAGCTATGAGGGAGACCATCATTACTGCTACTGCACGAAGAGCTCACAGTTCAAGTTCGTCATCGAGCAGGCGCTCAAGAGCGATGTCCATCTTGAGACATCTTCAGCCTACGACCTGGACCTCATCCGCAAGCTGGAGGCCGACAAACTCGTGGACAAGAACCTGATAATCATCTGCAACGGATTCAAGAGGCCGCAGTATATCAAGAACATCTCCGATATGCTCAATGGCGGATGGCACAACATCATTCCTGTGCTTGACAACAAGAACGAACTGGAGGATCTCGACGACATGATCGAAGTGCCTACAAAACTTGGCATCCGCATAGCGTCCGAGGAGGAGCCGTCATTCGATTTCTACACTTCACGTCTCGGCATCAGATACTCTGACATCATACCGTTTTACCGCAACGGCATAAGCAAGAACCCTAAGTTCAAGCTGAAGATGCTCCATTTCTTCATCAACACCGGCATCAGGGACACCTCCTACTACTGGAACGAGCTGGCGCGCTGCCTGAACCTCTACTGCGACCTCAAACAGATATGCCCTGATCTGGACTCCTTGAATATCGGAGGCGGACTTCCTATAAAGACCTCTCTTGCTGTTGACTATGACTACAAGTATATGATCGAGGAGATCGTCTACCAGATCAAGTCGGTCTGCGACTCCCACGGCGTGCAGGTCCCGGACATCTACACGGAATTCGGCAACTTCACTGTCGGCGAGAGCGGGGCGACCATATTCAAAGTTCTGGATGTCAAGCAGCAGAATGACCGTGAGTGCTGGTACATGATCGACAACTCGTTCATGACGAGCCTTCCTGACACCTGGGGACTTCACCAGAGGTTTATCCTCTTCCCTATCAACAAGTGGAATGAGGAATATCACCGTGTCTTTCTCGGTGGGCTTACCTGTGACAGCAAGGATTTCTACAATTCCGAGGCGCACTCGAACGCGATCTTCCTTCCTGTGATGAAGAACAGAAGGGATCCGCTCTACATCGGATTCTTCCACACGGGAGCCTATCAGGAGGCCATATCAGGTTATGGCGGAGTGAAGCACTGCCTCCAGCCTTCCCCTAAGCATATCCTCATCGACAAGGACAAGGACGGAAAGATCACAACAAGAGTGTTCGCTCCGGAGCAGAGTTCGGAGTCGATGCTGAAGATCCTCGGATTCTAGGCTATGTCCTTACCTGTTTCACACAATGAGATAAAGTTCGTCAAGTCTCTTGGACAGAAAAAGTTCAGGGATGAGAATGGCCTTTTTGTCATCGAAGGTGAAAAGATGGTGGCCGAGGCCATGCGCTCCCGGTTTTCAGTCGAGAAGGTCTATAGGGAAGAAGAGGTCGGGAGCGCCGTGATGGCAAGGCTGAGTCTGCTGTCCTCCCCGTCACCGGTCTTGGCGATAGTCAGGAAGCCGGCGGACATCGAAGTCGGAAGTCTCTTGAATATTCCAGACAAAGGACTGTTTTTGGCGCTTGACGGTATCAGGGATCCGGGCAACCTTGGCACGATCATCCGCACGGCGGACTGGTTCGGGATCGACGCGGTGTTCGCCTCAAAGGACACGGTGGACATATTCAATCCGAAGGTTGTGCAGTCCACGATGGGAGCTATATTCAGAGTGAGATTTCATTATTGTGACATTTGTAACCTTTGCAAGGCGGCCGTTTCTATGGGAGGCAATGTGTACGGCACTTTCCTGGATGGCGAGGACATGTACGCAAAGGAACTTGCGACAGGATCGGCTTCACCTTCCGTCATTGTGATAGGCAACGAGTCCAAAGGCATTTCCCATGAAGTTGGTAAACTTGTGACAGACAGGTTGTTCATCCCTTCATGGCCTAGAAACGAGAGGGGTTCAGAGTCTCTCAATGCGGCTGTGGCCACAGCGATAACAATTGCTGAGTTCCGCCGCAGGGCGTAGAATGCGTTTTTTTCTTTTCTGAAATCTGTTTTGATTTGTCGGAAACGTTCTTTTTGAGGTGAAAATATTCATGGATTTTTCGTAATTTGCGGTCCGCAAGCAAATACGGACGCAAATGAACGAAGAATCATTGATGCGGGCCAGGATACGGAAGATCCTGATGATCTGCAGCAACTATGACGCTTTCGCCCTTGAGGAGGACGGACGCATCGAGAATCAGGTGAAAAACGAGTACCGTGAGCTGAACCTGAGCAATCCGCCTAAATTCATCTGGGCCAATTCATCGGCCCAGGCAAGAGAGATAATCGATTCCGAGACGGAGATCGACATGATCATCTGCATGTTCAACGAGCAGGACAAAGGAATATTCCCGTTCGCCTCCGAACTTAAGGAGAATGGATGCGGCATTCCGTTCATTTTGCTTATACACTACTCGAAAGCGGTGAGGCAGAGGGTGTTGGAGTCTCCGCACAAGGGTGTCGATTTCGTGTTCAGCTGGCATGGCAACGCTGATCTGATCTTGGCCATAGTCAAACTTCTGGAAGATGCCGCAAACGCGGAGAACGATGTGTTTGAGGTCGGAGTGAAAGGCATTCTGCTTGTCGAGGACTCTATCCGTTACTACTCGAACTATCTTCCTGAACTCTACAAGATTGTCCTCACGCAGAGCCGTGAGTTCCTGACAGAGTCCCTCAATGACGATCAGAAGAAGTACCGGAAAAGATCCAGGCCCAAAATATTTCTAGCTACATGTCTTGATGAGGCGCTCGCCTATTTCGAAAAATACAGACGTAACCTGCTCGGTGTCATCTCCGACGTCGGAATGGTTGTGCATAAAGGGGACGACCCAAGGACGGAAAAACTGGACGCGGGCATTGACCTGGTGAAAATCATCCGTGAATATGATCCCTTGATGCCTGTGCTGCTGCAATCCTCGCAGGGCAGCGTGGCCGAGGTCGCGATGAGGTTAGGTGTCGGATTCCTGAAGAAATACTCCAGCACACTTTTCCTTCAGCTTGGTGATTACATGAAGGAGGAATTCGGCTTCGGAGATTTCGTGTTCAGGGACTCGTCGGGCGCGGAATGCGGAAGGGCCGCCAGCCTTTCTCAGCTGGAAAAGATAATCTACGACATTCCGGACGATGTGCTGATGAGCAACACGTCCAGAAACATGTTCTCGAAATGGCTGTATGCCAGAGGATTGTTCAATTTGGCGGAAACTTTCAGGGCTGAGCACCACACTGATGCCGGCGAGTTCAGAAAATTCCTTCTGGACAACATCCGCCGTTACCACCGAAGCATCGGACAAGGCATCATCACTGAATTCCACAAGGATTCATACGAGGACTACTACTGGTTCTCACGTGTCGGGGATGGTTCGCTTGGCGGAAAGGCAAGAGGTCTGGCTTTTCTCAATCATCTGATCCAGAAACACTCCCTGTCGGAGAAATACGACGGTCTTCATGTCTCTATCCCTCGGACGATTGTGCTGACGACAGATTGGTTCGACAAGTTCATCCTGGAGAATGGCCTTCAGTACGTCATAGACGCTGAACTGTCTGATGACGAGATACTTTCAGAGTTCGTCGCATCCACATTGCCTGACGAACTGACGCAGAATCTCAAGGCTTTCCTTGCGACTGTTGACTGTCCGTTGGCGGTCCGCTCAAGCTCAAAGCTGGAAGACAGCAACTATCAGCCGTTCGCCGGGGTGTATGCTACATATATGTGCCCTCCGGTTGAGAACAAGGACAGGATGCTCCGAGAACTCGGAAAGGCCATCAAGAGTGTCTATGCGTCAACTTATTTCAAAGGCAGCCGCAACTATATTCAGGCAAGCGGCAACCTTTTGGGGGAAGAGAAGATGGCCGTGATTGTGCAGACCATCTGCGGAACAGCGCACGGAAGTGATTTCTATCCGATGATGTCAGGCGTGGGACGTTCGCTCAACTCCTACCCTGTCGGGGCCGAGAAAGCCAGCGATGGAGTGCTTAACGTCGCGTTCGGCCTTGGCAAGACCGTAGTTGACGGAGGAAGGACATTGAGGGTGGATCCATTGTACCCTAAGAAGATCATCCAGCTGTCCAATCCTAAACTTGCGCAGAGAGACACGCAGAACGAGATGTATGTGCTGGATCTCAGTCCGTCCGCTTTCAAGATTTCCAAGAACGATGGCATCAATCTCAGACGTATCCCTGTTGCGGACGCTTTGGCGCGCTATGACCGTCCGGAGCTTGTGGCGTCCACTTACAATGCCCTTGATGACATGATGGTGCCTGGCATCGGAGTCCGTGGAGCGAGGGTTGTGTCTTTTGACGGGATATTCCAGTACGACAGACTTCCGCTTGCCAAAGCCTTGTCAGAGATCATGTCAATCTGCCGGAATGAGTTGATGAGCGAGGTGGAGATTGAATTCGCGGTCGATCCGGTGAAAGCCTCTTCGGGAAGCGAGGCGAATCTGAAACTGCTCCAGGTCCGTCCAGTGTCAAGCGGCATAGGATCGCAGACATCCACGATCGAAGACGCCGAGTCTATTATTTCCAATAAATTGATTCTTAGTGACAACGCTTTGGGCAACGGTTACTTCACAGAGTCATCGCTGATCCTCGTCATACCACCGGAATCATTCGACAAGATGAAGACAGAGCTGATGGCGGCGGAGATCTCGGCCATAAACGCCCGCATGACAGCTGATGGCCAGACTTACATCCTGGTTGGTCCGGGACGCTGGGGATCTTCAATCCCTACTTTGGGAGTTCCAGTCTCATGGACGGACATCTCCGCCGCAAGAATGGTTGTTGAATATGGCATCGACGGATTCAGGATCGATCCGAGTCAGGGGACACACTTTTTCCAGAACATAACCTCGCTTGGAGTAGGCTATCTTTCAGTGGATCAGTATGCCGGCTCAGGCATGATCGATTTTGACGCTTTGAAAGGACTTGAATGTGTCTTTAAGGGAGAGTTCGCCACGGTTTTGAAGGTTGACGGATTGACCGGATTCATAGACAGAAACAAAGGCAAAGCTTTGATAGGATTTTAGTCATGGGTAAAATGATTGTTTATCAGGTCCTTCCAAGATTGTGGGGGGATGGGCGGTTTTCAGAATTTGATTCTGACACTCTGGCCTATATCAAGTCGTTGAGCGTAAGTCATGTCTGGTTCACTGGTGTGATAAGGCACGCCACAACCTTATCGTCCGAAGGCTGCCCGGCTTCCGACAAGCAGATTGTGAAAGGCGCGGCCGGTTCTCCATACGCTATTACGGATTATTATGATGTCAATCCCTATCTTGCTGATAATCCATCTGAAAGAATGCCTGAGTTTGAGGCTTTGTTGAATCGATGCCATAAGGCCGGACTGAAAGTCATTATAGATTTTGTCCCTAACCACGTTTCCCGCGATTATGGCAAGGTCGGCTTGGTAAGGCCGGAGATCAAACCTCTCGGGGCAGACGATGATCCGACTGTCCACTGGAGAGCGGAGAATGATTTTTACTACTATCCAGGCCATGCTCTTAAACTTCCTTTCGACGTTCAAACTTACCGTGAGAACCCGGCCAAGGCTTCAGGCAACTGCTTCTCGCCCTCCCCTTCCGTCAACGATTGGTATGAGACCATCCGTCTGAATTACTGTGATTTCCACACCTCCACATGGGACAAGATGTACGACATTGTCCGCTACTGGTGTGGCAAAGGCGTGGACGGTTTCCGCTGCGACATGGTTGAAATGGTTCCGTGGCAGTTCTTCCAATGGCTTATAAGAAAGATAAAGGACGAGTTCCCGGAGATTATATTCATTGCGGAGGTTTATCAGAAAGGGCTGTATGCCAGATACATCCGTGAGGTAGGATTCGACTTTCTCTACGACAAGTCCGGGCTTTATGATTCCGTGCGTGCTGTTGTCGAAGGCCATGGCACGGCCAAAAGTCTGACTTGGAACTGGCAGTTTCTTGGGGACTTGCAGCCTCGGATGCTGAATTTCCTTGAGAACCACGATGAGCAACGTTTCGCATCGGATTTCTTTGGAAAGGACGCGCGAAGGACTTTCGCCGCGCTGGGCGCCGGAATATTCATGAACACCGCTCCGTACATGCTCTATTTCGGAGAGGAGATAGGAGAGCGGGGAATGGATGCGGAAGGATTCAGCGGACGTGACGGGAGGACGACCATATTCGATTGGTGGAAGATTCCCTCAATCGGTAGGCTGATTGAATATATTCATAAAGATGAGGGACTTACCTCGAACGAGGCCGCTCTTCTTGAAAAGTGGCGGAGGTTTTTGAATATGGCTGCATCGGTTCCGGCTGTGGCTTCCGGAAGGACGTTCGACCTATGCTATTGCAACTATGATTCGCCGGGCTTTGACCCCGACAGGCACTTCGCTTTTCTGCGTGGCGACGGCTCGCAGACCTGGCTTTTTGTCTGCAATTTTTCAGGCGCAACATGCAACATTTCCATCCGCATACCAAAGGAAGCAGTCGATTATCTGGATATGAAGAACCTCGGTCCGGAAACCCGGATCGAGGTGGAAGTGTCATCTGACGACTGTTTTTATGAGAGGCTCAACTAAGTGAGCCTCACGTATTCAAGTCTTACCAGTTAAGGATTTTCTTGAAGTCGTACTCCTCTGGATTAGCGACGTAAGCCTTGGCGGCCTCGTAGTCAGCCGGAGTGATGTAGTGGCAGATGTGTCCGTAGTAGTTGCGGGCGAT
>CAKVBK010000068.1 GCA_934725285.1 uncultured Bacteroidales bacterium
TCGAACTCAGGATGCTGGTTGTAAACCTCCTCGATTGACTCGAGAACCTCCTGCACTGCCTGGAGATATTCCTTCTCTGTAGGGTACTTGGCCTGGAGACGGGCCATTATTTCTGTTGTTTTCATAATGTGATTGTGTTATTAATTAGTTAATAATGTAGGTGTTCTATTTAAGTTCCCATGTGGAGCCGCTATGAAGCAGCTCTTCGACATCGTGGACTTTAGCCTTGGCCTTCACGCTCTCGACCTGCTTGGCGACCTCCTCATCGTAGGTGATGTCCGGAACCTCGCGGATGACCCCGAGAGCCACAGGGAAATCAGGCCACTTCATGTCAGCGAGCATCATCTGGAGACCAAGATTGTCGGAATGGCTGTCGTGCGTGAGGATGTCATCCTCGGTGACACCGTTCTCTCCGATTGTCACGACCTTGAGTCTCCAACCATCGAGGGCGATACCTTTGTCACGGTTCTTTCCGAATATCATCTTCTCGCCGTCACGCAGCACCAACGTCCTGTCCGCCTTGTGCTCCCTGTCGGAAATCTCGGCGTGAGAGCCGTTGTTGAAGATCACACAGTTAGTCAGGAACTCCATCACGGATGTGCCCTTATGTCTTGACGCGGCGAGCATGATCTCCTGGTTGAGAGCTAGTTCTGTGTCCATTCCGCGCGCGAAGAACGTTCCTTTGGCTCCCAACACGAGGCTGCCGGGGTTGAACGGATGCTCTACCGTTCCGTAAGGTGATGTCTTCGTGATCGCACCCAGTTTCGAGGTCGGGGAATATTGTCCCTTCGTCATTCCGTAAATCTGGTTGTTGAAGAGCATCAGGTTGATGTCGATGTTCCTTCTGATTGCGTGGATGAAATGGTTCCCGCCGATCGCAAGCGCGTCTCCGTCACCGCTCACCTGCCAGATGCACAGATCGGGGTTGGCGACCTTCATTCCGGTCGCGATGGCGGTGGCGCGGCCGTGGATACTGTGGAATCCATAAGTGTCCACATAGTACGGAAGCCTTGACGAGCATCCGATTCCTGACACGACCACAATCTTGTCCTTGTCTATCCCCTTCTCCTCACAAACCTGAGGAAGGGTTCTCTGAAGAGCCGCGAGCACGGAATAGTCCCCGCATCCGGGACACCATCTGATCTCCTGGTCGCTCTTGAAATCTTTCAATGTGTATTTTGGCATTGCGTGTTTCTCCTATAACTGAGCCGAAGCTGCGTCTATAATTTCCTTCACGAGGAAGGTCTGTCCCTGAACCTTGTTGCAACCTACGTAATTGAACTGAGGGTAGATGGTCTTAAGATAACCGGAGAACTGTCCGAGATTGAGCTCACAGACAATTATCTTCCGGAAACCGGAGAGGACATTCCCGGTGTTCTTCGGCAGCGGGTCGATGAAATCGAAATGCACCCGGCTGACAGTCTTACCGGCGGCGCGGAGTTCCTCGGTGGCTGTAAGAATATGTCCGTAAGTGCCACCCCAACCGACAAGCAGGACTTCACCGCTTTCCGGACCGTCAACGACCAAATCCGGAATGTCAGCGGCGACGCGAGCTACTTTTTCCGCGCGTTCCCTGACCATCAGCTCATGGTTGGCAGCATCGGTTGAAAGCACGCCATCATGCGTCTTCTCAAGGCCTCCCACCCGGTGCTCAAGACCAGGTGTCCCGGCCGGCGCCCATTTTCTGGCAAGTGTCTCGGCATCACGCTCGAAAGGGCGGAACTTCTTTCCGTCGGCAACGGCCAGGCGAGGCTTGATGACTGGATATTCACTCATTGAAGGAATCTTCCACGGCTCCGAGCCATTTCCAAGGAAGCCCTCGGAAAGAAGCAGGACAGGTGTCATGTGCTCCATGGCGATCTTGGCGGCCGTAAAGGCCGCGTCAAAGCAATGCGCCGGAGAATGGGCGGCCATCACGACCATAGGGCTTTCACCGTTTCGTCCGTAAAGAGCCTCGTTGAGGTCAGCCTGCTCTGTCTTGGTAGGCAGTCCGGTGCATGGACCGCCGCGCTGAACATCCACAACCACAAGTGGAAGCTCGGTCATAACAGCCAGTCCAAGGGCTTCGGACTTAAGCGAAAGGCCGGGGCCGGAAGTCGTGGTGACGGCCAGATTCCCGGCGAATGAAGCACCGATGGCGCAGCATATTCCTGCAATCTCGTCCTCTGTCTGCATTGTCTTGACCCCAAGGTTCTTATGTATGGCGAGTTCCTCAAGGATCGCTGTAGCAGGCGTGATCGGATAGGATCCGCAGAAAAGAGGCCGTCCTGATTTCTCCGAAGCCGCGATCAACCCCCAGGCCAGAGCCTGATTGCCGGTTATATTCCTGTATATTCCTTTCTCTTGAATGTCCGGGACAACAGTATAGGTGTCGGCCACGGCCTGAATGTTGGCGGCGTAGTTGAAGCCATCATTGACAACCTTGCGGTTTGGCTCTATCATCTCTGGATGTTTCTTGGCGAAACGTCCTTCAAGATAGGTATAGACATAATCCAAAGGACGGCTGTAGATGAAGCATGCCATGCCGAGGGTGAACATATTCCTGCACTTGTGGACGGAAACCACATCAAGACCGCTGTCTTTCAGGCTTTCCTCCGTCAGTTTGGTGATCGGGGCGATGATGATGTTCCTGTCTTCGATGTCAAGCTCCTCGAAAGGATTGCCCGTGAATCCGGCTTTGGCAAGACCGAAATCATCGAAGGCATCCTCATTTACCAGCACGGTGGCGTTTCTCTTGAGCCACTTGGCGTTCGCCTTGAGTGCGGCAGGGTTCATCGCGACAAGCATATCACAAAAGTCCCCCGGCGTGTTGACCTTATGGCTTCCGATGTGAACCTGGAATCCGGAGACACCGGCCACAGTCCCTTTCGGGGCTCTGATCTCGGCCGGATAGTCCGGGAAAGTTGAAAGGCCGTTACCATAGACTGCCGACAAGTTCGCGAACAATGTTCCGGTAAGCTGCATACCGTCACCGGAATCCCCGGCGAATCTTATCACAACATCCTTAGCATCAATAACCTTATGTTGCATTTCTATTTAAGAATATTAGTGTTGAATAAAAATTCCTTACAAATTAAAGCATAAAAAGCAGAATAACCAACCTTTTCACTGAAAAAAAAGGGTCAGCAGTTATTGCCGACCCCAAACAATTTGATATTCCCATTATATTATTGCTGCTGACCCTGAGCCTGCGCCTGAGACTGAAGCTCTTTCTGAAGAGCCTCAATGGTTCTGCCCTCAGGAATATTCAGCGCCTTCCTTGCCTCCGGAGTCAGATCCTTGCACTGGGCCTTGTCTACATAAAGGTACTGGGAAGTCTCAAAAACGAAAGTATAGGCGCCAGCCTTCGCAAGTTTCTCGACAGCCTCCTGGGCTTTCTTATAGATAGGATCCATCAACTGCTGGTTCTGCTGCTGAAGCTCCGCCTGGATTGACTGCTGGAACTCCTGGATTCTCTGCTGGATGTCGCCAAGCTCCTTCTCCTTGCTGGATTTGATGGCAGGTGTCCATGTAGACTGCTTCTGCTGGTACTCATTATACTTGCTCTGTGCCTCTTCCATCATACTCTGAAGGGTCTCCTGAGCCTCTTTCTGGGCTGCCTGCATCTGAGATCTGGCGGCATCAGCCTCCGGCATCAGCATAACCAGCTCATTGAAGTCAACATAAGCGAACTTCGCCTGCGCCGAAGCCGTCAGAGTAAACAACGCCATTGCGGCGATCATTAGAATCTTTTTCATTTTTATAGAATTTTATCAGTTTCGTGTTTGTTGCAAGTGCAAATGTAAGAAATATTATTTAGAATTGTTGTCCTATCAAGAAATGGAACTGGCTCCTGTTCTTTTTTTCAGGAGTGTCAAAGCCGTACCCCCAGTCGATGCCAAGCAGACCGATCATAGGGAGGAACACTCTTACACCCACACCTGCGGAGCGCTTGATCTGGAACGGATTGAAATTCTTTATGTCCGACCAGCAGTTGCCGCCCTCAAGGAAGCCCAGCACGAAAATAGTGGACTGAGGCTGCAGGATGACAGGGTAACGGAATTCCATAGTGAATTTGTCATAGACGTTGCCGGCATAATAGCCATTGGAGTTGTAAGGAGTGGCTGCCCAAGGTGTGAGGGAGTAGTTTTCGTAACCACGAAGGGCGATCACGTCAGCGCCATAGGTGTCATAACCAGACATTCCGTCACCACCAACGCGGAAGCCTTCGAACGGTGAATATCCCCAATTACGGTTGTAGTAGCCAAGGTAGCCGAACTGCGCGCGGGTCATGATCACGAAGTCACCGATGACCTTTGTGTAGAGTTCCCCGCTGACTTTCCACTTGTGGTACTCGATCCACTTGTAACGTTGCGCCGAGGTCCATTTGTCATAGTTGATGTCCTTGTAGCTTGAGACCTTCACAGGGTCGCCGTTGGCGTCAAGTGTGCCGAGATCCTTCTTCCTGAACAATGAATATGGAGGGGTGAGCTGAAGGCTGGCGCTGAAGTTGGAGCCAACACGAGGATAAATCTGCTGATCGGTCGAGTTTCTGCTCAGACTGATTGTGTAACTGAGGTTGTGCGATTTGCCGTCGTTGAACATAAAGTAACCGTTAATCCAGTTCTTCAGATCATAGATCTGCCAGCTGAGACCGTTGTACAGAACAAAGTAGTTGTCCGGCCACTTAAGTCTGGTACCGATTCCGGCGGAGAATCCATAAACCTGCATAACCTTGTCATTGGACAAAATCCCGATCTGGAGATACGAGTCCGTCTGCCTCGTATAGTAAGCCTGAAGGTTCAGCGAAGTAGGTTTCTTGCCGAAAAGCCACGGCTCAGAGAATCCGAAGATCAACGATGTGTAGTATGTTCCGTTGGTCTGGAAACGCAGTGAAAGATTCTGCGCGTCGCCAAGAGGAACCGGTCTCCATGCGTTCTTCTCGAACATTCGTTTCGTGGAGAAGTTGTTGAAGTTCACACCGACAGTCGCCACGAAAGTGTTCGCGCCCCAACCACCTGAGAGTTCCAACTGGCTGGAAGGCTTCTCCGTCACGTTGTAGATCAGGTCCACTGTATTGTTCAACTGGTTTGGAGCGATCGTATAGCCCTTGGACGGATCAGCGATGGCCTCCGGGTCAAACTGTCCCAAAGAGGCGATTTCCCTGATGGATCTCTCAAAGTCTGTTTGGCTGAACAGATAGCCAGGCCGTGTCGCCACCTGCCGGCGGACAACCCGTTCATTAGTCAGCGTGTTGCCATTGATGACGATATTATTCAAGGTCGCCTGCTTGCCCTCGGATATTCTCATCTCCACATCCACAGAATCCCCTTCGATGTTCAGTTCGACAGGTGAGATGTTGATGAACAGGTAGCCATTGTCCCGATAAATCTTTGAGACATCCTGATCTCCCTGTTTGCCTCCGCCAAGAAGCCTTTTCTGCATCGTCACCACATCGTAAGGGTCACCTTTGCGGATATTGAGGATCTCGTTGAGCTGGTCTGTTGAATAAACAGAGTTGCCGGTCCAGGAAATGTTCCTGAAATAATATTTCTTGCCTTGATCAATCTTAAGATCGATGCCGAGTCTGTCAGGAGTGACATAGTAAATTGAATCCTTGACTATTCGGGCGTCGCGGAAACCGGACTCATTGAGTTTGCTTATAAGGCTTATCTTGTCATTAGGATATTCCTTTTCATTGAACTTCTTACTGTTGAAGAAGTTGTACCACTTCTTGGCCTTTGTCTTCTTCATCGAGCGGGAAAGGGTGAACTCCGAGAAACCTTGAGTGCCGTCGAAATGGATGTCGCGGATCTTCACCTTGGATCCACGGTCAACTGAGAAGGTCACTCTTATGGCGTTCTTGATGATCGAGTCCTTTTTCGTCTGCACGTCCACCTTGCAGTTCAGGAATCCCTTGTCGGCATAGAAACGTTTGATGATGTCCGTGGAGGTCTTTGCGACATAGTCGGAGAACTCACCGCCACGACGAAGGTTCAATCTCTCGTCAAGATCTTTTTTCTCACCTTTCTTGACACCGGTGAAAAGCCATCTGGAGACCCTTGGACGCTCCTTGATGCAGATCTTGAAATACGCCGAATCGCGTCCGGCGCTGAGATGGTCGACCTCAAGGGCCACATTCTCGAAATACCTCTGCATCCAAAGCCTGGACACAATTGAGGAAAGATCGTCACTTGGCACGGTCACACGCATTCCTTTCTGGAGACCTGTCAGAGAAATGATCTGCTGGTCACTGAAATAGTGGTTGCCTTCAACAGAGACGCCTCCGACATAATATGTCTGCGGATTGTCAAAGTCAACCTCGACAGGATCGGAGGATTTCACGGATTCCTGTCCGAAAACCGGTGCTGAGGCTACGGACAAAACAAGAAAGAGCAAAAGACGATATACTTTCATCGAATCAGATTTCATTGAATTTAAGGTGCAAATATACGCAATTATTTAACTTTTCCATACCTGCGGTTCCTGTGGGAATATTCTTCCAACGCCTTACGGAACTCATCTTTCCGGAAATCAGGCCACAGAGTGTCGACAAAAACGAATTCTGAATATGCCGCCTGCCATAACAGGTAATTGCTTAGCCTCTCTTCTCCGGATGTGCGGATGATAAGATCGGGATCCGGTATCCCGTCGGTGACAAGATAGTGTCCAAAATCCTCTATGTCAAGGGAATCCAACCGCCGGACATCACCGGCATATTCCTTGGCCAATCTTTTCGCGGCCTGAAGTATGTCCCATTTTCCGCTGTAGCTCAGAAAGATGATCAGGGTCAGAAGAGGTTCGTGTCCTGCGGCCGGGGCAGTAATCTCCTCAGCCTTACGTATCGCCTCCACAAGACCGCCGTCAAGCCTTGAAAGATTCCCGAGCACACGGAAAGAGACACCTTTGGCGGCCAGCGAATCGATCTCGTCCGCGATTGACTTCATCATAAGAGACATCAATGTGTCAACCTCGGACTCGGGACGGTCCCAGTTCTCCTCCGAGAAAGCGAACAGAGAAAGGTACTTGACCCCTTCCTCGGCTGCGGCCTCCACGCATGCGCGGACGCTTTCGACACCGTTATAGTGACCGGAAACCCTTTCCAGTCCCCGCCGCCGGGCCCAACGTCCGTTTCCGTCCATAATAATGGAGACGTGAACAGGTATATTCTTGATTTCGTTCATATTCAAATTATTGTTCTCCGCTGTTCCGGATGTCCTCCCCCCAAAACAGCTTCGTGGTCAGAGCCTTTATAAAGCTGGTATTTTCAAGACGAACCCTTTTTAGCGAAAATTGTGCCACCACGACATCCAGTCTTGACGAAGGCTTCACCAGATGGTTTCTGTTGTCCATAGACAGCATCACGTTCCCGTCTCGCGAACGCATGGAAATCGAGACCTTTGTCGTGTCCGGGACCACCAATGGCCTGGCGTTCAGGTTGTGAGGCGCTATCGGGGCAATGATCAGCACCTTGGCCTCAGGGGCGCAGATAGGTCCTCCCACGCTCAATGAATATGCTGTCGAACCCGAGCTGGTCGCGACCAGGAGCCCGTCCGCCCAATATGTAGGGAGAGGATGCCCGTCAATAGCAACATCTATTCCGAGAAGGGCTGCCCCTGAACGATGCACGGCGACCTCGTTCAAGGAATATGGATATAAAGTCGGGTCGGATTCAAGGTCTCCAAGAACGGTGGTTCTGAGAAGTTCCCTGTCCTCAATGTACCATCCTCCTGACAGGAGCGCTTCGCAAGCCTCTTCGGGGCTATATTCAGAAAGGAAGCCAAGCCGTCCCAGGTTAACCCCGAGGATCGGTATTCCGGACTCACCGACGCATTGGGACGCGGAAAGGAACGTCCCGTCACCGCCAACGCTCATCACCAGATCAGTACCAGGCTGAACATCATTGCATCCTTTGATCTCGTACAAGGAAAAGGACTTCCTCTCAAGCCGTTCAAGCATTGAGGAAAGCCTCTTGTCGCGCGGTGCGATACCCTCTCTGGAATATAGAGCTATCTTCATAGCGGTTACATTGCAAGCAATCAAAATTCAAAAATAGCACAATTCTGATTAAAACTGAACAGAAATCATTATTTTTGTGCGTTTATATGTGTACGAATATGACCAGACTCAGTGTAAACATCAACAAAATCGCCACCCTTCGCAATGCACGCGGAGGGAATATGCCTGATGTGGAAAAGGCGGCTATAGACTGTGAAAGATTCGGCGCCGAAGGAATCACCGTGCACCCTAGACCAGACGAAAGGCACATCCGTTACTCGGACGTAAGAGCCATCAGGCCGACCGTGACAACGGAATTCAACATAGAGGGCAACCCTATTCCAAGTTTCGTGGACCTGGTGCTTGAAGTCGTTCCAGACCAAGTGACGCTTGTTCCGGACGCCCACGACGCGATCACCTCCAACGCAGGTTGGGACACAATCACCAACAAGAGGTTTCTTACTGATATTTGCGCCACGTTCAAGAGCAAGGGAATCCGGACGTCCATATTCATAGACCCTTCTCCTGCCATGGCTGAAGGCGCCAAGGCATGCGGATGCGACAGGGTGGAGCTATACACGGCGGACTATGCGGCCATGTATACTGCCGGCCGGGAGAAAGCTATCTCCCCGTATCTTGAGACAGCAAAGGTTGCGAGGGAACTTGGCCTGGGATTGAACGCAGGGCACGACCTCAACCTGGAGAACATTGAATACTTCATAAGGACAATTCCTTGGACTGACGAGGTTTCCATTGGACATGCCATCATTTGTGACGCGCTTTATATGGGTTTGGAGAAAACAATACACGCCTACCTGTCAAAGATTAAGATTTTTTAGTTATTTTTGTAATCTTGAATATAATTTTTAACGATACAACAAAATGAAACAGACACCACTGATCATCAGCGTCATAGCCCTTGTTGCTGTGGCCGCTCTCGGAATCATCCAACTCACTTCTAACGGAAACGGCAAGAAGAAAGCCGCTGCCGGTGAGGTAGTTGAAGCCACGGCACAGGCTGGAGCCATCGTTTGGTACGACCTTGACAGAGTACTCAACGAGTACGATATGGCCAACGACCTCAGATCCGTTGTGGAGACCAAGGTACAGGGCATTCAGGAAGAGATCAACAGAAGAGGCAACAAACTCCAGAGCGATGTGAACAAATTCCAGTCAGACCTCGACAAGGGCCTTCTCGTGCGTTCGGTAGCCGAGCAGAGGAACCTCAAGCTTCAGGAGCAGCAGAACAACTTCAACAACTATGCGGCTCAGAAACAGCAGGAGATCGCCGAGGAGCAGCAGGTTATGATGAACCAGATCGGTGACGCCATCAAGACATTCCTCGACAAGTTCAACGAGGAGCACAAGTATGCTATGATCATCGCCACGCAGGGCAGTGTCCTTCCGGCTCCAGTAGCAGCCGGTGATCCTGACCTTGACGTGACCGACGCCATTCTTTCCGGACTCAACGACGAGTACGTGCAGAGCAAGGGAAAAGGCAAACCTGCCGCCGCTGCCGACACCGACGAAACCAAAGCCGAGTAAACTTTGAGAATCGCTCTCCTGTCGTGCTTCTACCCTTTCAGAGGAGGGATCTCTCAGTTCAACGCAAGTCTCTACTTGGAACTGGGGAAAAGCCACACTGTCAAGGCTTTCAATTTCAAAAGACAGTATCCGGAATTCCTTTTTCCGGGAAAGACGCAATACGTCACAAAGGATGATGACGCCGTAC
>CAKVBK010000069.1 GCA_934725285.1 uncultured Bacteroidales bacterium
CTTCAATGCGGAGAATCTCCCGTCATTTTTTGTCGGAGACATGAACACAACCCCGGAGACTGACGCGTCAAGGATGTTCCGTGAATATTGGCACGATGCCTATGACCAGGCTCCTTTGTCAACCCGCTATGGCGCGGAATACACGTACAATGCGTATAAGAGTGCGGCCGGGATCTCTCGCATAGATTACATTTATTTTCGAGGATCTTCTGTCGATGTGGAATCTTACCGGTGCGATCCGTCATTGCGCTTCGGAGGATATCCATCAGACCATTTTCCTGTCTCATCCGTAATCAGCGTCGCTCATGGGCGCTGACATCATCTGTCCGTCCCGCCGAAACGCCGCAGATCCCAACGGTAACGAGAGAAAAAGAAAATTCCGGCGAGGGTAAGTCCGATAGGAAAGCCCAGCCATATTCCATGCAGTCCGAGCCCGGCCTTGAATCCAAGGATGTATGCTGAAGGAATCGCTATGAGATAGTAGCTGACAAAGGCCGCGTACATGATCGGCCTCACATCCTGGATACCGCGGAGGACGTTTGCGTAGCATAACTGGAGTCCGTCTCCGAACTGGTAGGCGAAAAGCAGGAAGAACAGCGACACCGCCATCGCCGCGACCTCAGGGGAGTCTGTGAATATACCGGCGGCCTGATAGCGGAAACTGTACAGCAGGACAGAAAGCGTCGCGGAGATGCAGAGGGTCATGAAATATCCTTTCCAGGCATATTCCCTTACCGATTTGAAGTCATTCCTGCCGAATGAATTGCTGACAAGGATTGAGACTGCGAACGAAAGTCCCTGCATCATCAGGAAGAACAGCTGCGAGATGGTGATGACCACTTGGTGCGCAGCCAGCTGTATGACTCCCAGCCATCCGGCCATGACCGCAGCGAATGTGAACGTGGAGGATTCAAGAGCCATCTGGATTCCGACCGGATACCCCATCTTGAAGACTCCCTTCATCTTGCCTCGGGAAATGATTGCCTCTTTGATCGCACGTGCACATTCATTCATCTTCTTGGATCTGAATATGTAGGCGACGAACACGATCAGGATCATGATTCTTGAGACGAGGGTGCTGATGCCGGCGCCGGTCAGTCCCAATTCCGGGAATCCAAGTTTGCCGTAGATCAACACCCAGTTGCCGAGTATGTTGAGCAGGTTCCCGATCATAAGCAGCGTCATCGAGATCATCGGTTTGCATATTCCGTCGGTGAATTGCTTCAGGACGTTGAAGCCAAGGGCGAAGAGTGTCGAGGTTCCTACGATGACAAAATACGGCTTGATGTAGGGCATTAGCTCCGGATCCTGGCCGAAACTGCCGAGATTGAGGTATATGATTGTGAGGAGGATGAGACTGATTCCGCCGATGATTCCATTGGTCACGAGGCCGTTCTTCACGGTTATCCCTATTCCTTTGACATTCCCTGTCCCGTTGTCCGCACCGATCATCGGAGTCATTCCGGCGGCGAAACCCAACTCGGTTAGAATGAACAGGTTTATAACATTGTTCACGAATGATGAGGCGGCAAGCTCGTCCACGCTGTGCCATCCTATCATGATGTTGTCGGCGAACGCCAGGATTATGACGCAGGCCTGCCCGAGCATAATAGGAAGTCCTATCCTGAGTATTTCCTTGATTTTCTTCATGGCTTTTATTATTCCGGCGTTCAGGCCGGAAGATACGGAGAAGGAAAAAGGGGACTAAAGCCTGTCCCCTTTTTCATCGTATAGTTCATTTTGCAGAACCGTGAAGTCGGTCACCTCGACGAGGTTTATCCGACATTTGTACTTTTTCTTCCATTTCCCGAGGAATGATTTGTCCGAGAGCATGGTGGACCCGCGTTTCAGATATGCCCCAAGAATCGGGCTTACCTTAAGGGTCAGGTCAGCCTTGCCGTGCTCCACACAATAGGCGATGTTCCGTTCGATCTGCTCGTCGATCACCGCGCTTGAGGATATCTTTCCGGTGCCATGGCACACAGGACAGACCTCCGCTGTGTTGATCTCTGTCACCGGCCGGATTCTCTGCCTTGTGATCTGCATAAGACCGAATTTAGTGAGAGGAAGAACGTTGTGCTTGGCCCGGTCGCTTTCCATAAGCGACTGCATGTACTTGTGAAGCTCGTTGCGGTGCTCGCCGGATTCCATGTCGATGAAGTCCACGATCACGATTCCTCCCATGTCCCTCAGCCTTAGCTGCCTGGCGATCTCTTCCGCGGCTATCTTGTTGACCTCGAAGGTATTCTCCTCCTGATTGTCGGTCTTGGAGCGGATGCCGCTGTTCACATCGATCACATTCAGGGCCTCGGTCGTCTCGATGACCAGATAGGCTCCCTGCTTCATCGGCACCACCTTGCCGAACGAGCTTTTGATCTGCCTTGTGACCTCGAAATGGTCGAAGATCGGATCCTTGCCGTTGTACAGCTTCACTATTTTTTCCTGATCCGGAGAGATCAAGGAAATATATTTCTTCGTCTCCTCGTAGACGCTCTCGTTGTTGACGTAGATGTTCGAGAACGAGTCGTTCAGGAGATCCCTGAGGATTGTGGTGGTCTTGCTGTACTCAGTGAAAAGCAGCTGGATGCTCTTTGATCTGGCGATTTTCTGCCACGAAGACTCCCACTTCTCGATAAGGGATTTAAGCTCCGCAACAAGGACAGCCGCGTTCTTGCCTTCGGCCGCTGTGCGGATGATGGCTCCATAGTTCTTCGGGAGAATGCTCTTGACAAGAGTCTCAAGCCTTCTTTTCTCTTCCTTTGAAGAGATCTTTTGGGAAACACTTACCTTCTCTGCGAAGGGAATCAGTACAATGTTGCGTCCTGCCAATGAAATTTCCGCGGTCAGTCGTGACCCTTTGGTGGAGATCGGTTCCTTGACGATCTGCACGATCATCATCTGCCCTGGCTTGAGCACATTCTCGATCCGTCCTTCCTTTTCAAGGATTGGTCCGATAGGAATGCTCGAATAGAGCTCGCCGAGATCCGTGTTCGGGTTGCTCTTGCGCACGAACTCGTCGAACGACGTGAAGTAGAACCCCAGATCCAGATAATGAACGAACGCTTCCTTCTTGTCTCCGATGTCCACAAAGGCAGCGTTGAGCGCAGGAAGAATCTTCTTCACTTTTCCCAGGTAGACGTCCCCGACGGAAAAGCTGTGCCCTTTGCTGGACTCTTTGTTGAGTTCAATCAGCCGATGGTTTTCCATCAGCGCGATGTGAACTTCGGTCGATGTGACATCGACAATCAAATCTTTCTCAGATTTTTCTGACTCCATAAGGAAATTACAATGGTGATAAAATAACTTGGCGTCTTGCCAATTATTCTCTGACGATAATAAAAAAGGCTGTCCGGCACTTCCGGTCAGCCTTTTTCTTCTAGCAGACTGCTAAAATGGCAGGCACAGAAGCATTACTTCTTCTTGTGTCTGTTCTTGCGCAAGCGTTTTTTACGCTTGTGCGTCGACATCTTATGTCTCTTTCTCTTTTTTCCGCTTGGCATAATAAAAGATGTTTAAAAATTATTTTTCCTCCTTGACTGCGTTCACGAAGACCTTGGCTGGCTTGAAAGCCGGGATATCGTGTGCAGGGATGGTCATAGTTGTCTTTTTGGTGATGTTTCTGGCTGCCTTCTTCGCTCTGTGCTTTACAATGAAGCTGCCGAATCCGCGGAGGTACACAGGCTCTTTCCTGATGATGGAACCCTTTACGGTGTCCATGAAAGCCTCGATAACGGACTGAACTGCGATTTTCTCGATTCCGGTTGACTTTGCAACCTCATTCACGATTTCTGCCTTTGTCATAATCTATTAATATTTATTAGGATTTACCATAATAACCCCCAAAAGTTCGTTTGGGGATGCAAAAATAGACTTATTTTTTTAATATTCAAAATCATATACATAAATTATTTACCATATTTCGTTTGGCACGGTGATTGACCATATTCCCGGATGCTTTCTGAACTCCCATATTCCTGCCAAATTGGCAGAAAGGAGCAGGTGGCGTTTGGTCGCGGCGATATTAGGTCGCCGAAAATATGGCAAAGACTTATGAACACAGACAACAATAAGAACATTTTCTTCCCGGCCGGGACCGCGGAAGTGAACATAATCCCTGTCATGCAGGGTGACGAGCAGATGAAGGTGGAGGCGGGGGATCTTCCTGACACATTGCCCATCCTCGCTTTGAGGAATGCGGTTCTTTTCCCGGGGATGGTCTATCCTGTGACCATAGGACGCGAGAAATCAATCACTTTGATCAAGGAGGCCGAAAAAAAGGATCTCTTCATCGGAGCGGTTCCTCAGGTGGATGTGACGGTGGAGGATCCGGAGGAGAAGGACCTTTATGAATATGGCACCGTGTCGCGTGTCATGAAAGTTTTGGAGATGCCGGACGGCACGATCACAGCCATCATTCAGGGCGTGAAACGCATCCGGATGGCGGGAGTGGTGTCATACGAGCCGTACATCACCGCAAGGGTGAAGTACATCGATGACATCATCCCGGAGAACGACAATAGCACCAAGATGATCGCGGAATCCCTCAAGGAGAAGGCCGCCGTCATCATCAAGTCCTCCTCTTTCGCTCCGAAAGAGGCTGTCGGGGCACTCAAGTCGATTGACAACTACGCTTTCCTCGTGAACTTCATCGCGACGACGGTCGAGATCGAGAACTACATGGAAAAAGTCCAGCTGCTTGGAATCGATGACATCACTGTCAGGGCAATGAAGCTCCTTCAGGTGCTTGACACACAGATCCAACTCCTGAAGATCAAGCAGGAGATCAACCAGAAGGTCAAGAGCGACATCGACCAGCAGCAGAGGGAGTACTACCTTAACAATCAGCTTCGTACCATTCAGGAGGAATTGGGGATGGACGAAGAGGAGGAGTTCGAGAAATTCCGCGCGAAGGCCAAGACGAAAAAGTGGCCTGAGGCTGTCGGAAAGCAGTTCGAGAAAGAACTTGCCAAACTTGAGAAGTACAACCCATCCTCACCAGACTACAGCATCCAGTATAACTACATAGAGTTCATGCTTGATCTGCCGTGGGGCGAGATGTCAAAGGACAACCTTGACCTCAAGCATGCGCAGAAAGTGCTTGACAGTGACCACTACGGTCTTGACACGGTGAAGGAAAGGATCATTGAATATCTCGCCGTCCTCAAGCTGAAAGGCAACATGAAGTCCCCGATCCTCTGTCTCTACGGCCCTCCGGGAGTCGGCAAGACCAGTCTCGGCAAATCAATAGCCAAGGCTTTGGGAAGGAAATATGTCAGGATTGCCCTCGGAGGCATGCACGATGAGGCTGAGCTCAGAGGACACAGGAAGACCTATGTGGGAGCCCTTCCGGGACGAATCCTTAACGGAATCGACAAAGCCGGCACGTCCAATCCTGTCATTGTTCTGGACGAGATTGACAAGGTCGGCAACGACTACAAGGGCGACCCGTCGTCGGCTCTTCTGGAAGTGCTTGACCCTGAGCAGAACGTGGAGTTCCACGACAACTATCTGGACATTGACTACGATCTTTCCAACGTGCTGTTCATCACCACCGCCAACAACATCTCCACGATCCAGTCCGCCCTGCTCGACAGGATGGAGCTGATCAACGTAACCGGCTACCTTGCCGAGGAAAAGATGGAGATCGCAAAGCGTTATCTTGTGCCTAAGCAGCTGGAGGAGCATGGAATAGGCAAGAAGGAACTCCGTATCGACAAAGCCGCGCTCACGGCGATCATCGATGAATATACCCACGAGTCCGGTGTCCGTGGGCTTGAGAAGCAGATCGCCAAGATAGCCCGCGTGACGGCCAAGAAGATCGCTCTCGGCGAAAGCTATCCGTCTGTCATAAAGAAGGAACATCTGAAGGAATATCTCGGGCTGCCGACCAACTTCCATGACCTTCAGAAAGGCAACGAGGCTCCTGGTGTCGTGACTGGTCTCGCATGGACGCAGATGGGAGGCGAGATCCTGTTCGTGGAGAGTTCGGTCAGTGGCGGCAAGGGTGTCATGACGATGACCGGCAACCTGGGAGATGTCATGAAGGAGTCGGCCACGATAGCCTACCAGTACATCAAGGCTCATCCGCAGCTTGCCAAAATGACCTCCGAGGAGTTCGGAGCCAAGGACATACATGTTCATGTTCCTGAAGGTGCCGTGCCTAAGGACGGACCGTCAGCCGGTATAACGATGGTCAGCTCGATGGTTTCCGCCCTGCGTGGCGAGGCTGTGAAGCCAGGGATCGCGATGACCGGTGAGATGACTCTGAGAGGACGTGTGCTCCCGGTCGGCGGCATCAAGGAGAAGATCCTTGCCGCCAAGCGCGCCGGAGTGACCGAGATCGTGATCTCGGAGGACAACCGCAAGGATGTCGAGGACATCAAGCCGATCTATGTCGAAGGGTTGTCGTTCCACTATGTCAAGAACATTGACGATGTGGTTTCGTACATATTCAAAGATTAATTTCTATCTTAGCGGCCGATAAGGAATTCTTGAGGGATCACCGGCCTGCAACACGGGACGGCAGACGTTTTCGAGAATTTGCTGGACAATCTGTTATGGACGTAAGGATAGAACAAAGTTGGAAGCATGCGCTGCAAGGTGAGTTTGACAAACCCTACTTTGCCGCGCTTGTGCGTTATCTGCACGGTGAGAAGGCTCAGGGAAAGGTGATTTTCCCTCCCGGCCCGGAGATATTCAAGGCGTTTGAGCTGACTCCTGTCGATCATGTGAAGGTTGTGATTCTCGGGCAGGATCCCTACCACGGCTACGGTCAGGCGATGGGGCTGAGCTTCTCGGTTCCGGACAATGTGCCCGCCCCGCCATCTCTCAAGAACATATTCAAGGAGATTGAGGATGATCTGGGTATCAGGATGAGCGGCCGTCCGAACCTTGAGAACTGGGCCCGGCAGGGAGTGTTGCTTCTGAACTCCATCCTGACGGTCCGTTCAGGTGAGGCCGCTTCGCACAGCGGAATCGGCTGGCAGCAGTTTACCGATGCCGTCATACGTTATATATCTGATAATTGCAATGGTGTCGTCTTTTTGTTGTGGGGCAATTACGCCCGCGGCAAGAAGGAACTGATCGACACGTCGCGGCACTACGTGCTGGAGGCCGCGCACCCGTCTCCGCTGGCCAGAGGAGCCTTTTTCGGCTGTCGTCATTTCTCAAGGACGAACGAGATCCTCGTCAGTGAGGGCAAGACACCTATCGACTGGCAACTATAATCAGGCTTGACAGTCACGATATACAAAGAATTTATAATGAATCATATAGCATTGTTTCCCGGGTCGTTCGACCCGTTTACCTCAGGGCATCTGAACATCTTGACCAGAGCCTTGACGATTTTTGACGAGGTCGTTGTTGCCGTTGGAATCAATCAGGACAAGCGCGGTTTCTTTACTATGGAACAGCGCGAGGACATCATCCGTCAGGCCACCCGTGGAATGAGCGGGGTGAGGATCATTCACTATGAGGGGCTTACCATCGACATCTGCCGTGAGCTTGGAGTCCGCCACATTGTCAGGGGCGTGAGGAATATGACTGACTTCGACAATGAGCAGGCGATCGCTGACGCGAACCGCCATCTAGCTCCGGAGGTGGACACCATCATCATCCCTACCGCTCAGGAATATTCACACATCTCCTCTTCGGCCGTGCGTGATGTTGTGCGCCATCACGGTGATCTGTCGCAGTTCATTCCGGAAGGGGTCGTGTTGCCGGAGGTCAGATGAGTCGCCGCGCGGTCATATTCATTCTTGGGCTCTTGCTGCCGTTTTGTTGTTTGGCGCAGGTTGATTCCACCCGTATGGCCGAGCTTGACAAGCGGTTGGAGCGATATTTCCAAATCCTTGAGCCGGAGAGTGTCGATGTTAAATCCAGGGAATGTGACCTTTTGATAGATTCTTCCAAGGATTCGCTTCTGCGTCAGCATATTGCCCTCAAGGCCTACGAGCATTACCTTAACTCGGCACTTATGGGTGATGAGGGGGTCGCTGTCCATCTCACTGACACTTGGTTTGCTTCCGGGCTTGTCAGTATGGGTGGGGAAGAGGTCCTTCTCAACGCCAAGATATTCGCTGACTTCAACCGTCAGTCTCTTCTTGGAGAGTCTGCTCCTTCGTTTGCGATGGAAAGCTTTGAGGGTGACTCTGTCACTTTCGGCGGCTCGGCTGACCGCTGCCGCATCCTGTTTTTTTACGACACGGACTGCGCCAAGTGCAAACTGGAGGTGATGCGGCTTCGTCCTATTTTGGATTCAAGGAATTGGCCTGTCGATCTTTATGCGGTCTATACAGGCGGAGATAAGGAAAATTGGCGGCAGTGGCTTTCGGACAGAATGGCTCTCAACGCTCCGAGGACCAGAGTATTCAATCTTTGGGATCCGGAGGTCAAGTCGGATTACCAGATGAAGTACGGCGTGCTTCAGACTCCGAGAATCTTTCTGATTGACAAGGACGGAACCATCATCGGCAGGGGATTGGACAGCGAGGCTCTTGAGCGCCTTCTTGACATTGTCCTTCCAAATTTTGTGGACTATGAATACGGCAGCGCCGCCTCGGAGGCTTTGATGGACAAGTTGTTCTCGCCGTATGGCAACACGGAGGATCCGACTCGGATACTGTCAATGGCCAAGGCCTTGGAATCCCGCACCTTGGCTAAATCCGACACGCTCTCTTTCAAGCACCTTGAAGGTGACCTCCTCTACTGGCTGACATCACGCCGCGACGGGCCAAGCAAGGAAGGCACCATTCCTTTCATCAATGAATATATCCTCTTCCGTCCCGGGATCTGGAACACTCAGGACGACACCCTCAAGGTCGTTGGCCTTGCCCGCATGATGAAAGACCTGCTTTCCCGCACGCCTGTCGGCTCGAAACTGCCGAAGTCCAAGGAACTTATGCCTGGCATTGACAACACCTCTTCCCTCCGTGACTGGATCAGGGACTGGGACCGCATGTGCAGAAAAGGAGGCTATATAGTGTTCCACACAGAAGGCTGTCCGGTCTGCAAGGCCGAACTCGCGGCCGCGGATTCCTTGGGTCTGAGAACTTTGGACGTGAATGTCGATGAGATCATGACCTCCAATCCAGATCTCGCCAAGATCCTTCTCGACACCTTTGACCTCTCCTCCATGCCGTTCATCCTTGAGGTTGGTCGCCACGGAGTCATCCGTCGCCGCTACGTCTCCTTTTTGGATCGATAAAGCGCAAGCGCTAGCCGAGCACGCTGCGAAGAACCCGTGTCAGTTGGTCGGAGCATGAGGTGCCTCTGCCGTGGCAGTTGACACCGGACAGGATTTCGACGGCTTTGCCGGCGTCCATACCTTCCAGAAGCCTCCCTATAGCCTGAAGGTTCCCGTCACAGCCTTTGATGTAGTGAAGGTTGTGGATCTTTCCGTCAACAAGGTCAAAGTCAATCTGTGCCGAGCACACCAAGGCGCTCGGAACCGCTGTTATGTGCCTGACACCGTCAGCCGTTCTGTCAGTAATTATCTTGAAATCATCACCGATGTTCATGGTTGTGATCATTAAACGATTAATATGACAAAATTATAAATTTTTATAAAATTAAACGTAAATTTGCACGGCATTTGAAGAGAAACTATGCCGGAAAAACGATAATTAATTTCTAAACACATAGAATTATGGTATCATACAAAGATCTTGGCCTGGTCAACACCAGAGAGATGTTCG
>CAKVBK010000070.1 GCA_934725285.1 uncultured Bacteroidales bacterium
TTCAGTGTTGACCGCTTCTTCCAAGGAGGATAGCGGTGCTATCTGACTGAAGAAGCGGGAAGAAAATGAAGATTTTTCCACCTCAAAGAACATTTCAAACAAATCAAAACAGCGTCTTAGTTAGTTGTATAAAATATGAACTTAAAAGGAAAAACAGTGCTTATCACCGGAGGAGCCTCCGGGATAGGCAAGATTATGGGACGGATCTGCCTGAAGAAAGAGGTGGCCAATCTTGTGATCTGGGACGTCAATCCTGACAACATCAGAAGGACGGAAATCGAACTTTCCGGAATACTGGGCGTCGGAGCCAATCGAACAGATGCAAACAACGCGGACAGTCTGAAAACACCGGGCGGCGGCAATAAGGACAGGATTCATTCCTATCTGGTGAACTGCGCGGACGCGGATGTCGTGGCGGAGAGATATTCAAAAGTCATCAGCGAGGTCGGACAGGTGGACGTTCTTATCAATTGCGCCGGAGTTGTCAGAGGCAACAACACATTCGACAAGCAGACGGTAAAGGACATCAACCTGACGATGGACATCAACGCGACCGCCCCGATGTTGGTGGCACTACAGGTTCTTCCGGATATGATAAAGAGGAACAGCGGCTGCGTCTGCACGATAGCGTCGGCGGCAGGAATGTTGGGAGTGCCTAAGATGTCGGTCTATTGCGCGAGCAAATGGGCGGTGATCGGCTGGACGGAATCAATGAGGATCGAGCTTAAACTTGCGAAAAGCAAGGTCAAGGTTATGTCCGTGGCTCCGTACTTCATCAACACGGGAATGTTCGACGGAGTGCAATCCAAAATATTCCCTATCCTGAAGCCGGAAGCCGTGGCGAAAAAGGTCATCAAAGCCATTGAGAAAGGCAAAAGTTTCAAGGGAATCCCGTTCCCATACCACTTCATCAGGTTCTGGCAGGGAATATTGCCGATCGCGGTCTTCGACTTCATCTTCGGCAAATGCTTCGGCGTCTATAGTGTGATGGATCACTTCACCGGACGCAGGAATATTCAGAAAGAGTCGCTGAATATCAAGGGGAAATCACTACCTTTGAGGCGAGATATTCATAAAGCGTCATAATGTTGGAAAATACTTCGATTGAGAGGATAAAGGAGATCAGGGGGAGGCAGGAACGCTTTTTCAGGAGCGGGGCCACCCTTGACGTGAAATGGCGGCTGGAGCGGCTCAAGGCGTTCGAGACGGCGGTTCACAAATGGGAGAAGCAGTTGTGCGAGGCTCTTTGGACGGACCTGCACAAGTCCTGCGAGGAGGCTTATCTGACTGAGGTCAGCATACTTCTCGGAGAGATACGCGGTCATATTCATAACATCCGGAAATGGAGCCGGCCGCAAAGGGTATCGACTCCGCTGAAGATGTTCCCGTCGCGGAGCAGGATCATCAGCGAGCCGCTGGGCACAGCGTTGATCATCTCGCCGTGGAACTACCCCGTGCAGCTGCTTCTGACACCGCTCGTGGGTGCCATTTCCTCCGGCTGCACGGCGGTTCTGAAGCCGTCGCCGTACGTCCCGAACGTCTCCAAGGTCACCCAACTAATGATCGAGGACACCTTCAGCGATGAATATGTCGCCGTCGTCCAAGGCAACCGCAATGTCAACTCGGCCCTGCTGGAAGAACGCTGGGATCTGATCTTCTTCACCGGAAGCCCAGCGCTCGGCAGGATCGTGATGGGAGCGGCTGCGAAGAACCTCACGCCTGTCGTGCTGGAGCTCGGTGGAAAAAGTCCGTGCATTGTGGACAAAGATGCCGACATCAAGGTGGCTGCGAAACGTATAGCCTGGGGCAAGAGTCTCAACGCCGGACAGACATGCATAGCACCGGACTATCTCTTGCTTTACGAGGACATCAAGGACGAGTTCATTAAAGAGTTGGAAATCAATTTCAAGGCTCTTCTCGGAGAGGATCCTCGGAAAACGGATCACTTTGTCCGAATCGTCAACGACAAGGCTTTCGACAGACTGGAGGGCTACCTTAAAGACGGGCGGATCGCTTTCGGTGGCCATACAGAACGCGGTGACAGGTACTTCGAGCCGACAGTGCTGGATGGAGTCTCCCCTGACGCGCCGGTGATGCGGGAAGAGATTTTCGGGCCGATCTTCCCGGTGCAGACGTTCAAGGACATCGAGGAGGTTATCTCATTCGTCACATCAAGGGAAAAGCCTCTGGCCCTGTACTATTTCGGAGGCCAAGGTGAGCACATCCTTCGTCACACATCCTCAGGCGGAGCGTGCATCAACGACACGATAATGCACATCGCCAATGAGAACGTTCCGTTCGGCGGAGTCGGGAACTCAGGACTTGGCTGCTACCACAGCAAACGAAGCTTCGACGCGTTCACACACTATCGGGCCGTCGTAATCACACCGACGTGGATGGACATGCCGTTCAGGTATATGCCTTACAAGTTTTTCAAGATGGTCAAAAGGCTGCTGTAAACCCTTCAAGCAATATTTTGCCAAATAAATAATCAGTCTTTCTTAAGACTAAATATTGCACTCATGAACAGAACTTCTGAATATACCCTTACCATCGTGGTGCCGGTCTTCAACGAGGAGGACAACATCCACAATCTGGAAAAGGCTCTGTCCGAGTTCATTCCACACAGCAAAGTCCCCACTTGCGCACTGTTCGTGGACGATGGGTCAAAGGATGGCAGCCTCAAACTGATCCAAGAGGTCTGCTCACGCAATAAGGACATCCTCTACATCAGCTTCGAAAGGAACGCCGGGCTCAGCGCAGCCATCAAGGCCGGATTCGACTATGCATTCTCTGAATATGTCGGCTACATGGACGCTGACCTTCAGACAACTCCCGAGGACTTCAACCTCCTGCTGGACGGCATGAAGGCCCACACCTTGATGACCGGCTACAGGGCGAACCGCAAGGACACCGCATTCAAGAGGATCCAGTCCAAAATCGCCAACGGATTCAGGAATATGATGACTCACGACGGGGCGAAGGACACAGGCTGCCCCCTCAAGATCATCCGCGCGGATGCTGCCAAGAGAATCCCGATGTTCAAGGGAATGCACAGATTCTTGCCCGCTCTGATCCTTCTGCAAGAAGGCGGAAGTTTCGGTCAGGTGCCCGTGAGGCATTTCCCACGCATGGCCGGAACGTCCAAGTTCCACCTTTGGAACAGGCTATGGGGACCGTTCGCGGACTGCTTCGCCTACAGATGGATGAAGCCACGGTACATCAACTATTCAGTCTGGGAAAGCAATGTCGGTGAACGGAATTAATCTTCAGGAATATGTTTGAGAACGTTCCCACGTGGCTTACGCTCACCCTTGTTTTCTCAGCCCAGGCATTCTTCGGACTGAGGACCGCGCTCCAATGGCTGAAATCCGAGATGGCGCACAAGTCTGTCTCTCAGGTCTCCTACTGGATCTTCAGTGTGATCGGAGCGTGCATGATGTTCCTCTACGGAGTGTTGAGAAATGACTTCTCGATCATCCTCGGCCAGTTCATCGCCTACTTCATCTATCTTTGGAACCTGCACGCCAACGGAATATGGAGCCGGGTGAAGACCATGACGAAGATCCTGCTGCCGGCTCTTCCGTTCGTGGCCGCTCTGTTTCTGCTGAAAGACGCCCATGAATATTCACAGAACTTTTTCCGCAACAGTGACATTCCCATTTGGCTCGTGGTGTTCGGATCCACCGGCCAGCTGATGTTCACGCTGAGGTTCGTCTATCAATTCATCTACTCGCACCGCAGACACATGTCGGTGCTGCCGGCAGGTTTCTGGATCATCAGCATCGTCGGATCAGGAATGATCATCGTCTACGGAATCATCAGACTCGACCCTGTGCTGATCCTCGGCCAGGTGCTCGGCTTTGTTGTTTACATAAGGAACCTTGTTTTAGGCACAGGCAAAAAAGAATCGTCAGATGCGAAATAACAATCTCCGGTCCGGAAACGGCAACATATTCACCAGCCACCCGATGATGGCGGTTTTCACCTTCACGTTCATCTGCCTTTTTCCCATGATGATGACAAGGGACTTCACGCCGTCCAACGAGCTGAGATACCTCAGCATAGCGAACGAGGCCATCGCGGACGGGCATATATTCGCGTTTTACAACCACGGCATCCCTTACGCCGACAAACCTCCGCTCTATTTCTGGATCGTGATGCTGTGCAAACTGCTGTTCGGACATCACAGCTGCCTCGCGCTTTCGATGTTCTCGCTGATTCCGGCGTTCGCCACCATCGGGATAATGGACAAATGGGTGATGAAAGGCAAGCCGGTGATGAGCAGGATAGCAATGGCGGGAATGACACTGACGTGCGTGATGTTCCTCGGAACGATGATCGTGCTGAGGATGGACATGCTGATGTGCTTGTTCATCGTACTGGCTCTCTGGACGTTCTACCGGATGTACACCGGGGAAGGCACCCGGAAATCCGACTCCGTGATGCTGCCGGTCTGGATATTCCTCGCGCTTTTCACAAAGGGTCCGGTGGGACTTTTGATGCCACCGCTGTCCATCGCCGTGTTCCTTGCCGTGAAACGGGACTGGAAAGGTTTCGGCAAATACTTGGGCATCAAGACATGGGGCATCATCGCAGGACTCGCCGCCATCTGGATCGGATGCGTGTGGTTCGAGGGCGGCTCTGAGTACATCGACAACCTGCTGGTCAAGCAGACCGTCGGACGTGCTGTCAACGCTTTCACCCACGCCAAGCCGTTCTGGTTCTATCTCGTGGCGATAGTTTGGTGCCTTGCGCCGTACTGTCTGCTGTTGATCGGAAGTTTTGTCGCGTCACTGCGGCCTGCAAGGAAAGTCAATCTTTTGCAAAAATCGAACGTGACAGAGGACACAAAGGCAGACATTGACCAGCGTGCAAAGGAATATGCGCCCGCGCGTTCCGACTTGGAAGTTTTATTTCTCTGCACGATCATCGCCACAATAGCGATGCTGTCCTCGTTCAGTTCCAAACTGCCGATCTACCTTGTTCCGGTCTTTCCGTTCTGCGTCTATCTGTTCCCGATCGTGCTTGACCGCATCGGGGAGCGAGGCTGGATGCGCCGGTCAGTAGGAATATTCTCGATCATATTCACAATCATCGGATTGGCCGCACTGCTTGTTCTTTTCGGGGCAGTGCACATCCCGGCGGTGGATGACCTTTTGAATGAATATCCTTTCGCCCGCGAAGCACCGGTTGTCAACGGCATCATACTGCTGACCTTGGCCAATGCTTTGGGAATATGGTTCCTCGTCAAACGTAAGGTCTGGAATATCCCGGTGCTGCTTCTCGGAGCCAGCCTGTTCATGGCTGTGTTCTCCGCCTCCGCGGTCGTAAAGGAGATCAATCCGTACATCGGCTACGGGGCGATCTGCGCCAAGGTTCCGGAAGACACCGACGTGGCGACAGTCTTTCTCCACAGACCGGAGAACATCGACGCCTATATCGGCCGCCAGATCACCGACTACGGCAAGGATCCGGAGCGTCTTGCAAATGATGCCTATGGCTCCGTGAAGCCGCTGACCATCATCACACGGAGATCCAGACTGGAGCGGACACCTGAGCTGCAGGCCTTGTTCAGAGACGGCACAACCATTTATTCGGGTCCTTACTGCCTGACCACAATCCGCAGACAGGCGACCAACCATCACCGCCTTGCAGAAAAATCCGGAGACAAGTTTCTATGTATCGGACAAAATCATCCGAAAAAACCGTACTTTTGTCATGGAGACATTCCAGACAATAATATCAAGCTAATGCAATGAAAACAAAATCACTTGTCGGACTTGCCGCGCTTCCGGTTGTAGCCGGAGCATGCGCGGACGCAAAACAAGAACCACAGAAACCGAACATCATGCTCATCATCGCCGACGACTTGGGAATAGGAGATGTGAACGCCTACGGATACGGTTCGATCCCGACACCACACATTGACTCTCTGGCATCGGAGGGTGTGCTTTTCAACAATGCTTACGCCACCTCGGCCACGTCAACCCCGAGCCGCTACGGCCTCCTTACCGGAGCGTATCCGTGGAGGAACACAAAAGCCAAGATCCTTCCGGGAGACGCACCTTTGATCATATCCACAGAAATGCCGACAATTCCCAAAATGATGCAGGCCAACGGCTACCAGACCGGTGCTATCGGCAAATGGCACCTTGGAATGGGCAACGGGAATCTGGACTGGAACAAGCACATCAGTCCTTGCGCCAACGACATTGGATTTGACTATTCTTGCCTTATAGCAGCCACGAACGACAGGGTTCCGACCGTCTATGTGGAAAACGGTGACGTGCTGAATCTTGATCCGGACGATCCGATTGAAGTCAGCTACGAGCACAACTTTCCCGGAGAGCCTGACGGAAAGAAGGACTTGGATCTGATACGCATGATGTGGGATCATCATCACAACGAGGCCATAATAAACGGGATACCTCGCATCGGCTATATGCGTGGAGGCAAGAAAGCCCTGTGGGTGGATGAGGACATGGCTGACTATTTCGTAGACAAGGTGAAGAACTACATCGACACACGGGACGAAAGCAAACCGTTCTTCCTTTACTATGGCCTTCATCAGCCTCACGTTCCACGTACCCCTAACCAAAGATTTGTCGGGGCCACGACTCTCGGTCCAAGGGGAGACGCTGTTGTGGAGGCAGACTGGTGCGTTGGAGAGGTCTTAGGCTACATGAAGAAAAAGGGGATCCTTGACAACACGCTCGTCATTTTCACCTCAGACAATGGCCCTGTCCTCCAGGATGGCTATGTCGATCAGGCCTACGAGCACAGGAATGATCACGACGCCTACGGGGAACTCCGTGGAGGAAAATACAGCCTTTATGACGGCGGCGCGCACGTGCCGATGATAGTATGGTGGAAAGGCCATACTCACAAGATGGTCTCAAACGAGCTTGTGTCCCAGCTTGACTTCTATGCTTCACTGGCTTCGCTGATAGGCGCCGAGGCTCCTGACAGTCTTGATTCCCAGAACCATCTGAATGCTCTCCTCGGCAAAGGCAAGGGCCGTGAGTCGCTGATCGTGGAGGCAAAGAGCCGCCTTGCCATGCGGAAGGGGGACTACATTATGATCCCTCCGTACTACGGTCCGGCATACCGGAAGACGAAAAAAGTTGATCTGGGGAATGTTCCGGAATATGCTTTGTTCAATGTTGTGGAAGACAGAGGACAGCAGCACGACATCGCATCTGAAAAGCCTGGGGTCCTGGAGGAGATGAAGAAGGAGTTCCACGGTTTCGTCGGAAGTTATTACGACATCGACATCACCAAGAAACTTAAGAATTATTAGAAGCTGCTTTGATTTTGACAGAATCAAAAAAAAGGTCGGAACTTCACAGCTCCGGCCTTTCCCACTTAATACAAACCTAATTATGAATAAAACGTATGATAAACAGTTTACATGGGCTAAAAGGTTAGAAAGATAAAATCCTATTAGAACCAATTAACTCTTGACATCAGATATGCATTATCAGTGCCAAATTGGTTTCCATGTTGAACTTTATATGATATTTGCCAAAAATCAAACACAAAGCATCAGTTTTCAAAGGAGACGGCAAAACCATCTTGCTCATAAAAGCAAAAAACCTTGAAATAATGGGATGTGATGTCTATCTTTGACAATAATTAACATGGAACATGACAACCAGAATAACATTCACGGCACTGACACTTTTGCTGGCACATACCTTGTCTGCGGCTCCGGACACAGACTCCACATTGACATATTCATTGATCATGAGAGCTGACAGCACTGCGCTCGCAAAGGCTTTTCAGACCCCGCCGAAGGATGCGAGGCCACAGGTCTGGTGGCATTGGATGGACGGGAACGTCTCCAAGGAAGGCATCCGAAAGGACATCGAATGGATGAAGCGAAACGGAATCGGCGGTTTCCACCAGTTTGACGCAGGCGGTGTGAATATGCCAAGAGCGGCCAAGGTCAAACTCCCCTACCTCAGCGATGGTTGGAAAGAGGCGTTCAGGTTCGCTCTGGATCTGGCCGATTCACTGGACATGGATGTCACAATCGCAAGCGCGCCGGGATGGAGCTCGACGGGCGGAACGTGGGTGAAGCCCGATGATGCCATAAAGAAACTCGAATGGAGGTCAATCGACACAAGAGGTGGCAGGATTTCCGTTCAAATGCCTGGATTGTACAATGTTGTCGGACCGTACCAAGACTACCGCACAGACAACGACCGCGTCCGGATCAAGCCGCACGGCAAGGATCTGTATGTACTCGCTGTCAGGCTGTCAAATTCGGACAAATCCATGAACGCGCTGGGAGCTCAGGTCAGCAAGAGTGAATCCATGATCAGCGTGGAATTCAGAAAGCCTCAGACAATCAAGGCGTTGACTCTGAAGAGCATGGCTATGGGAAGCAGGCCGAGAAGCGGGAAACCGGAGTGCAGGAATATTCTCGAATGCAGCGATGATGGCATCAAATGGAGAAAGGTCTGTGACATAGAGCCGACAGTGCTGCCTTACCTCACCATGAACATTCCGCATGTCTGCGCTCAGTATTTCAGGGTCAAAGGCGAGAGACTGGAGTCACTTGAGCTGTTCACAGTGGCAAAGATAAATCACAGTCAAGAGCTTGGCGGATTCGGGATTGTACATGACTTTTGGAAATATCACACAGCATATTCCAAAGACGCGATCAGAACCACAGACATCATAGACCTTACAGGGAAGATGACAGCTGACGGGAAACTGGAGTGCACGCTTCCGGCCGGGCGCTGGAGAATCTTCCGGTTCGGATGGTCGATCACCGGAAAGGTAAACCATCCGGCCTCGCCTGAAGCCACTGGCCTTGAGGTAGACAAGCTGGATCCTGATGCGTGGATGAGATATTTCCGGGCCTATCTTGACCTCTACAAGGAAGCGGCCGGAGGAATGCTCGGTGAAAGGGGCGTCCGCTACCTGCTGGTTGACAGCTACGAAGCCGGAGCATGCACTTGGACACCGAAAATGGCTGAAGAGTTCAAGGCACGACGTGGTTACGATCTGCTTCCATGGCTGCCGGCGCTCACCGGCGAAATCATCGGCAGTTCCCAGATGAGCGAGCGTTTTCTTTGGGACTGGAGGCGTACGATCGGCGAGCTGTTCTGCGAGAACTACGACAGAATCAATGAGATAGTCAAAGAATATGATCTTGCGGGCCGCTACACTGAATCCCACGAGGGAGGCCGGGCTTACACCGGTGACGGTATGGATCCAAAGATCAAGGCCACGATTCCGATGGCGGCGTTCTGGATGGAGAACACTCCGACGGGATCTTCTGTGCCGTCTGCAATCTGCGACATCAGAGAATCCGCCTCCGTGTCACACATCTACGGGCAGCCTTTGGTCGCCGCCGAATCATTCTCCGTTAACGGGGACGAAGGAAGGGCCTACACCTATTGCCCGGAGAACATGAAGTACATCGCCGATGTGGGGCTCAGCGCCGGGGTCAACAGGTTCGTCATCCACGAGTCAGCCTCGCAGCCAAACGACAAGTACCTTCCCGGGCTTCAGCTGTTCCGCTACGGGCAATGGCTGCACAGAAACGAGACATGGGGGGAATATGCATGGG
>CAKVBK010000071.1 GCA_934725285.1 uncultured Bacteroidales bacterium
CCTTATTTGGGTAAATCGTTGTCAGTGTTCGCTTTAGGGCTGATTGTCGGTTGGGCTGGATGGGAATATGGCTTCATATTCTCCGCTGTGGCCGGAGTCATTGGTTCGGTGATGATCCTGCTGATGGTCTCTGACACACCGGAAAGCCGTGGCCTTCCTTCGGTGCAGATGTTGACCGGAGAGAAACCTCAGAAGACGGACTCAATGCCGATCAAGGAGCTCCAGAAAAAAGTGGTCCGTCATCCGGGAATATGGATAATCGCCCTTTCGAGCGCCTTCGTGTACATCACCCAACACGCCGTCAGTGAGTGGGGTGTGTTGTTCCTGCAGAAGTCTAAAGGATTCTCCCTTGCCGGGGCGACACAGATCATAGCGTTCTCCGAGGCTTTCGGAATAGCCGGGACAGTGCTCGCCGGGTGGCTTTCCGACAGAGTTTTCAAAGGAAACCGTTTCATTCCCGTGCTGATTTCCGGGTTGCTTTGCCTGCTGTCGCTCGGGGCATTCCTTTTCACAGGAGGAGGATATTCATTGAACATCATCTACGTGTCGGTGTTCAGTCTTGCGATCGGGGTGGTCTATTGTACGGTAGCCGGTTTGATGGCTCTTGACATCGTGCCTCGCAAGGCCACCGGAGCCGCCCTCGGAATGGTGGGTCTGGCAAGTTATGCCGCCGCCGGTGTGCAAAACATCGTCAGCGGCATCATGATAGGCGAGAATGATTTCGATTTCACGCCAGTTTCAGTTTTCTGGATCATAGCATGCCTTTTGAGCTTTCTCATTCCCGTCCTTTCCTGGAGGCGTCTTCGCCGGAACTGACCATTCGCAGGTCAAAGCTATCTTCTGTCGTTGAGGAACGAAAGGTAGTAAAGGAGGGTGGCGAGGGAACCCACAGCGGCGATCACATAGGTGTAGGCAGCCCATTTGAGAGCGTCTATGGCCATCGGACGTGTCTCGTAATTCGTTATTCCTGCATTCTCAAGCCAATTGACAGCCCTGTGGCTGGCGTTGATCTCGACAGGAAGGGTCACGAAACTGAAAAGGGTCGTCAACGCGAAAAGGATGACACCGGCAATCAAAACCGGGTAGCTGTGGAACATGGAAACCAGAATGACTCCCGCCAAAAGAACCCACTGGACGATTCTGCTTGAGAAACTTACAACCGGCACAAGGGCGGTGCGCAACCTCAGCGGAAGATAACCTTTGGCGTGTTGGACAACATGCCCGCATTCATGGGCGGCGACAGCGGCGGCGGCGACACTGCTTTGGTTGTAGACTGCCTCACTGAGATTCACGGTCTTTGTCTGAGGGTTATAGTGGTCCGTCAGCCGGCCAGGGATGCATGTGACCTTGACATCGGTGATCCCGTTGTCCGACAGCATCTTCCTGGCGACTTCCGCTCCTGTCATCCCGCTGTTGGTCGGGACACGTGAATATTTCTCGAATCTGCTCTGAAGCATACTTTGGACAATCTGGCTTAGGATCATCACTGCAATCATTATTATCCAGATCATGCCTGTACTCATAATTTTATTCCTTTAAAGTTCAACTTCAGCAAGCAGGCAATTGCATGCGTAAAATTGTAAACAGTCGGTGATTGCCCACCGCTTGCCTTTTATCAATTAACAGGCCAGAATCTAAATATAGAGATTTTGGCTGAGACTTTGACAAAAAAACAGTAATTTTGTCAGATTTTTTGATGTAAACTATGTCAAATGGAGTAACAGATTTCTCAAGGCTGGAACTGAATCTTCAGAATTGTCTTGGCAATTACAGGTACTTTCGTTCCAAGCTGAGACGTGAGACGAAGCTTCTGGTACTTGTCAAAGCCAATGCGTACGGTCATGGGGCCGTGGAGTTCGCGCTTATGATGCAGAATGCCGGCGCTGACTATCTGGCGGTCGCCCTGCCTGTGGAAGGTATGGAACTCCGTCAGTCCGGAATCAGTCTGCCGGTTCTTGTCCTGACAGCCGGCACGGATTATTTTGACGAGATCATCGACAACCATCTTGAGCCTGGCATTCCGAATCTGTACACACTGAAGGCCCTCGTGGCGGTCCTCCAAAAGCGTGGGATAGCGGATTTCCCGATTCATATCAAACTGGACACAGGCATGCACCGTCTGGGGTTCATGACTTCAGAACTTGAAGTGTTGACCGAATATCTCAGGAATCATGGCGAGGTCAAGGTCAAGTCAGTATATTCACATCTCGCTGTCGCCGAGGATCCCGTTATGGATCAGTTCACATTGGGGCAGATTTCGATGTTCGGAAACAACGCGGCTAAAATAGATGAGGCCATCGGCTATCATCCGATGTGGCACATCCTTAATTCGGCCGGGATCGAGAGGTTCCCCCAGTATCAGTATGACATGGTACGTCTTGGTGTGGGGATCTATGGAATCAGCGCCTTGCCGGATGTGCGTCTTAAGCCCGTGGCCTCATTAAAGGTAAAGATCCTTCAGATAAAGGATTTGAAGCCGGGGGACGGTGCCATCGGCTACGGACAGCACGGTGCCATCGCTCCGGAAGGGACACGCATAGCCACCATTCCTGTTGGCTACGCGGATGGAATAGACAGGCACCTTGGATGTGGCCACGCCAGTTTCTCGTTGAACGGGCACAGAGTGCCAACCATCGGGAACATCTGTATGGATATGTGCATGATTGACGTGACCGGTGTCCCGGCCGAGGTCGGGGACACTGTCACGATATTCGGTGAGGATCCTACTGTAAGTGAGCTTGCCGCCATTCTGGACACCATCCCGTACGAGATAATGACTTCGGTGCCAAGAAGGATCGAGCGTGTCATTGTCCGAAGGTGAGTCCGGTCGCGGCTTTTATATCATCATCGCCGAGCGGACCTCCGCCGCAAGGGCCGTGCCTTTGAGATGAGCGACAATCGCAAGGGCGAAATCCACGGCGCACCCGGGACCACGGCCGGTGATCATATTTCCGTCAGTCACGGATGGAGCTTTGACATATTCACCTCCCTTTGCTGCCGGTGCCGCCTCGAAGCCGTCGTAGCACGTGAACTTCTTGCCCTTCAGTGTCGGAAGCTGTGAGACAACAAGGCCGGGAGCGGCGCAGATGGCGGCTACCGTGCCTCCATCATCGTAGTGCGCCTTCATCATATCCATCAATTCCTGATTCTCCGCAAGGTGCTTTGTGCCGGGCATCCCGCCGGGAAAGACCATGACATCGCTGACGTCGATTCCGTTTGACGTGGTCTTGGCTTTGAAGTCACTCCAGATAGAATCCGCCGCTACCCGCAGCCCGTGTGCGCCGGTCACAGACCGGTCTTCCGTGATTGAGACGGTCCTGGCATCGATCTCTCCTCTGCGAAGAACGTCCAATGTGGCGAGCGCCTCGATCTCTTCGAAGCCGTCGGCCAGAAAAATGTGGACACCTTTCATATTATCTATGGTTTAGAAAAAAAGGAGAAACAAGCCGTTTCTCCTTCCCTTGTTGAGATATCAGGACTCGAACCTGAACTGGCAGAACCAAAATCTGTAGTGCTACCATTACACCATACCTCAATTCCGTCCGCAAATTTATTTAATTTCCGTCAATTCTGCAACCTTGCGAGGGCATAAAGTTTAAATTAAAGTTGAAGTGCCTTAAATGCCGACAAATATTCGTAATTTTGCGGCTCTGAAAATTTTAAACTATGGCAGAGGACGGAAAGATTATCATCAAAGGGGCCAAGGTCAACAACCTTAAGGACATCACTGTTGAGATTCCAAGGAACAAACTTGTGGTGGTGACCGGCATTTCCGGGTCAGGTAAGTCTTCCTTGGCTTTCGACACGCTTTTCGCCGAAGGGCAGAGGCGTTTCGCCGAGAGCCTTTCATCCTATGCGCGACAGTTCCTGGGCAGGATGAGCAAGCCGGATGTGGAGTCCATCGAAGGCATCCCGCCGGCCATCGCGATCGAGCAGAAGGTCAATGTCAAGAATCCTCGCTCTACAGTGGCCACCACAACCGAGATCTACGACTACCTCCGCATAATCTTCGCCCGCATCGGCCGGACATATTCCCCGATCAGCGGCAAAGAGGTCAAATGCCACAGCGTCAATGACGTGATGGCCAGCATATTGAGCGGGGATTCCAGAACGGCCTATATTCTCGCAGACCTGAACTGGTCCGCCCGCGAGGACAAGGTCGAACTGATGCTGCGTCTCAAGGAGGAGGGATATTCCCGATTCTTCGGCGATGACGGCATCATCCGTATCGAGGACATAATGAGGATGGCGGACAAAGGTGAATACCCTGAGCGTCTGGATTTGCTGATCGACCGCCTGAAACTTCCGACATTCAAAGAGTGCCTGCCATATTCGGAAGACGGCTCCCCGTGGTCGCAGAACGATTGGGAGGATCTTCAGACCAGGCTGCGGTCGTCAATCGACACGGCGTTCAGGGTGGGGGAAGGCAAACTCATCCTCAGAAAGGACAATTCCGTGGAGGAATATTCCAACCGCTTCGAACTTGACGGAATGACATTCCGCCAGCCTGATGAATACCTTTTCTCGTTCAACAGTCCTCTTGGCGCATGTCCTGTCTGCGGGGGCCTCGGAAAGATCATCGGGGTCAGCGAGGATCTTGTGATCCCGGACAAGACCAAAAGTATCTACGACGGTGCCATCGCATGCTGGAAAGGGGAGTCGATGGGCTGGTTCAGGGATCATCTGATCAAGGTCGCTCCACGTTACGGGATTCCGATTTTCGAGCCGTACTGCAGCCTGTCGCAGAAAGTCAAGAACTTGATCTGGGATTCCCACAGTGTTGAGGGTGACGATGATTCACTTGTCGGCATAAACGAGTTCTTCAAGTGGGTGGAGTCCCAGAGGTACAAGATCCAGTACAAATATATGCTCAGCCGTTTCTCTGGCCGTACCACATGTCACGCATGCCACGGCACAAGGCTGCGTCCCGAGGCGTTGTACGTGAAAGTCGGAGGAAAGACGATCGCGGAACTTCTTGACATGAACATAGATGAGCTGCTGGATTTCTTCTCTTGCCTTAGGCTGACTGACTATGAGACATCCATTGTCCGCAAGGCCGTCGAGGAGATCGTCTCACGCCTGAGATACATCAAGGATGTCGGTCTGTCGTACCTGACCTTGAGCCGCGCATGCAACACCCTTTCCGGAGGAGAGAGCCAGAGAATCAACCTGGTGACGGCTTTGGGCAGTTCGCTGGTCGGATCGATGTACATTCTGGACGAACCGAGTATCGGCCTGCATCCTCGTGACACCGAGCGGCTTATCGGTGTGCTTCGCAAGCTTCGTGACATCGGCAACACACTCGTTGTGGTCGAGCACGACGAGGAGATCATACGCGCGGCCGATTTGCTGATCGACATGGGACCGTACGCCGGAGTGAACGGCGGACAGATTGTCTTCCAGGGAAAGATCGGGGACAAGGTTCCAGCGAAGGTGATGGACAATTCCCTGACGCTCCAGTATCTGACAGGACGGCGCTACCGCTACGTCAGGGAAAAACATCCTTGGACATATTCAATCACTGTGGAAGGCGCTCAGGAGCACAACCTTAAGAATATAGATGTGAAGTTCCCGCTGGGTGTCTTGACCGTGGTCTCCGGAGTCAGCGGAAGCGGCAAGTCCTCCCTCGTCGGGGACATCCTCTACCCTGCGCTCTACCGCATGATCAACCAGACCGGCGACCTTCCGGGAATATTCCGAAAAATCTCCGGCAACACCGACCGCATCAAGAATGTTGAATATGTCGACCAGAACCCGATAGGGAAGAGTTCCCGGTCCAACGCCGTGACCTATCTCAAGGTCTACGATGACATCCGCAAACTCCTTGCCGATCAGCAGTACGCCAAGATCAACGGCTACACTCCGTCTTTCTTTTCGTTCAACCAGGACGGCGGGCGATGCCCGGAATGTCAAGGCGACGGATTCGTGCGCATCCCGATGCAGTTCATGGCCGACGTGACAATGGTCTGCGAGACGTGCGGCGGCAAGCGTTTCAAGCCGGACATCCTTGAGGTCCGGTTCAAGGGCAGGAACATCGACGACATCCTCAACATGAGCGTCGAGGAGGCGATCTCGTTCTTCGGCTCTCAGCCGGAGGAACTCTCAAGGCAGATCGCGAGGAAACTCCAGCCGCTTGTCGATGTGGGCTTGTCCTATATCAAGCTCGGACAGAGCTCGTCGACACTTTCCGGCGGCGAGAGCCAGAGGATCAAACTGGCCTGGTTTCTGTCCAAGAACGAGGACGACCCGGCCGGCGGCAGGAAAAAGATTCTGTTCCTGTTTGACGAGCCAACGACCGGACTGCACTTCTACGACGTGGAGAAACTGTTGAAAGCCTTTGATTTCCTGATTCGCGGCGGTCACACGGTGATCGTGGTGGAGCACAACCTTGATGTCATCAAGGCCGCGGACTGGGTCATTGACCTTGGCCTTGAAGCCGGTGACAATGGAGGCCAGGTGGTCTTCTCCGGAACTCCGGAGGACATGATCAAGAACGGACAATCCTGGACGGCGAAGTACCTTCGTGGTTAAGACTTCTGCTATTAAGGTCAGGGGAAAAAAGGCAAATGCCAAATTTTGCACGTTACCAAAATTTGACATTTGATTTTTCCCCTGACATTGGGTAAGGAACCAGTGATATTCTTTTCTCTTACTCTTTCCGGTCACTGAGCTTGTCGAAGCGACCGGATCAGTCCTTCCAATAGAAGGTGATATAGTTCTGCAGAGGTTTGCGCTTGTTCTTCGGCGGAAGCTGCATGAAATCACCGTAGGAGTCGCGCAGAATCTTGTCGTAGCCTTTCCAGACGAGGAATTCACAACCTTCGAATTCCAGCTTGACATATTCATTGATCTCATCTTCCTCAAAGAACTCGTTAGCCTCGCCAGGACATGTGAGTTGTGACCAGTGATGGCTGTCAGCAGGGGATATCAATGATACTATAGTGTCCATGTCCTTGGCTATGTCAGCGGGATCGCGTTTGATCAGGCGGGGATGTATCCTTTTCAGCGTCCATATTTTCAACCTGTCCCTTATTGAGAATCTTGATGACGAGATTGTGTGCACCCTGCGTATCCCTACATTGAATTTCATGAGCAGATGAAGGGAATCGTAGATTCTCTCGAAGGCTTCTCTGTCATCAGGAACCCGGTCAATCGGGAATATGTCAATCCAGACTCCGACCTCCCGTTTCACCCAAGGAATGCGGCTGGATGCAAGAGTCTTTTTCGTGTCGCACACCCTGCCGAAAGCGATGTAGCAATCCTGTGTGTTCCGGCTGTCTATGAATGAATATTTGTCAGACTTGTAGAGAACTCTGAATCTTTCATAATCCTCCCTCGGCATCATGATGTCAACATCGTCATCCCACGGGATGAATCCCTTGTGCCGTACCGCTCCAAGCAGAGTTCCATAGCCCAATGAATATCTCAAGCCGTTCCTTTCGCAGAATCCGGCCACGTCTTTGAGTATCTCAAGGCTGAACTGTTGGAGTTCTTTGAGGGTGAGGCGTCTCATGGTTGTTTAGCTTAATTTATAGACATTCTTTCCATTTATGTAATCCTCTTGGATCTGAGTCATCTTGAGAATCTCGTCTTTCGACAAAAGGTATAGGCTTTGCTCCGGATTGAGTATGTGGGAGATGAATTCCCGGATCTCATATCTGAGTCCATCGCCCATGAACGGGTAGAAGCACTTTCTGTTCATGTTCTGATCCTCGAACCTCTGTTCGAAGTAGTCTGTCTTCCACCACGGGGCCGGAACGTAGATGTAACCTTTGGTTCCGGAGATGACCATATTCCCTTCGGTCTTGGCTCCGAGACCAACTTGGAATGATGCTGTTGCATTGTCGTAACGGAACACCGCCTTGGTGTACATGTCAACATCGTTCTTCATAATCGAGTAGAAGTTGATGTTCCGCACGTCACGCCCAAGCAGTTTGATGATCGGCAAAAGAGGAAAGCAGGCGTTCTCGTTCATGCTGCCGCCGAATTTGGAATGATCCAATTTTGAGGACGTCTCGTTGGTTAGGGTGGTGACAGAGGCGTTGATGTCCACGATCTTTCCGATCACACCGGATTTCAGCATTGAGACAAGGTGTCTGAAGGCCGGACAATAGGCCGTCTTGTGTGCCACCATAAGGGTCTTTCCATTGGCCTCGGCAATGGTGAACAGTTCCTCGGCCTCCGACAGATGCAGGACGAAAGGAGTCTCGCACAGTACGTGTTTTCCGGCAAGAAGAGCCGTTCTGACATATTCAAAATGAGTGTAGTGCGGTGACGCGATGTAGACCGCGTCGCAGTTCGCCAGCAGTTCGCCAATGGTCCGCGCTGCAAGTGGTATGTCATTGGCCGAGCGGAACGCTTCGCACTCCTCCAAGTCCGGATTGTAAACTGCGCTGATTGTGTTTCCGCTGACGAATTTAGCCTCCGGCACGAATCTTTTGGCGATACTTCCGGTTCCGATTATTCCTACCTTTACAGAGATCTGCTCCTCCCTGAGCTGCGTGCTGGATATGCCTTGGGTACGAGGCAGATAGACAACCTTGCAGTATTCCTTCAGGTAATCGAAGTAACCTTCCCAGTCAGAGCCTATCGCGAAGACATCCACGTTGTACTTCTGGATGTCATCAATCTTCTGTCCTTTGTACTCCTCGATGATGACCTCGTCCGCGTAACCTGTATCCTTTACGGCCTGGACGCGTTTCATGACGCTGTCCCTCGTGTTCATCTTTCCGCGCTCAAGGTCGAAATTGTCTGTGGTCACCCCGACAATCAGCCAATCACCGAGTTCCTTTGCCCGGCGCAGCAGATTGATGTGCCCTTGATGCAGGACATCAAAAGTCCCGTAAGTGATAACCTTTTTCATCAAACGATCTCTGATTCGATCATGTGGATGCGTTCTGCGAGAGTGCGGAGCTCCTCATCGGTCTGGAGGCCCATGTGGGAGATCCTGTAGAATCCAGGAATTGAGCCTGGCATGATGTAAGTCCCGTAACGCTCGATCAGCCCCCTGAATATCCTGCGCTCGGCCGTGTCCCTTGTCTGGATTGCCGTGATGGCGTAAGAAGGGTTTTCCGCCGGCATCGCCCAGCCGTATTTCCGGCATTCCTCGCGGAACACTCCGGCCCTGTGGCGCACCTGGGAGATGTTGAACGACTCACCGCCCTGCTCTTTGATCTGCCTTAGTCTCGCGTTGAGCTGGAGGTAGATAAGGGTCGCCGGGCTGAACGGAGTCTGCCCTCTTTTGAGATTGCCCAGATTGTCATCGAAGTCCCAATAGTAACCTTTATGGGCATATTTATAACCTTCTAACCTTTTGCTGATAAACAGGATGGACAGTCCCGGAGGAATATTCAGGCCTTTCTGTGTGCTTGTGACACAGATGTCTATTCCGAGCGCGTCCATGTCCAGTTCCTCGGCGAGGAATGAGCTGATCACATCTACAACAAGCGAGACGTTGTGCCGGTGGCATATTCCGGAAATCTTCTCAAGGTTGAAAAGTTGGCCGGTCGAGGTCTCGTGGTGCTGGCAGAGGAACACTTCC
>CAKVBK010000072.1 GCA_934725285.1 uncultured Bacteroidales bacterium
CCATACCAAGGCCAATGGGTGTTCCGGTCATTGTAGGCTGAGGCATGGAAGCCGAGCCAGCCGCCGCCGTTCTCCATATATCTCTCAAAGAGCGCGCGGGACTCTGGATCCGATGGGGAGGCGTTCAGAGCGATGATGACACTGTATTCCTTCAGCTGGTCATAAGTATAGCCCTTGAGGGTGGTTGTGGTGTCAAGCACGAATCCGTCGCCATAGTTCAGTCTGTGGAAAAACTCCATAGACTGTTTGTCGAACTGCACATGAGCTATCTCTGCATACGGATCCCAGAGCATCAACGCCTTGAACCGCTTGCTCTTGGCGTAGTTGGCAGGACGGACGTTGTCCTTTGTGTTCTCGCTCGCATCGGAGACACCTCTCAGCCCCTCATACACAGCCCTGGCGAGGTCATGAGACGCATTGTCGGCATTATATTCCCAATACATTCCGCCACGGAGTCCGTTGGACACGATGTAGCGGCACTTCTCTGCTATTGACCTTGTGTTCTCGTAGCCGAAGAGCATGTTGCCAAGCGAGTCCAGAATCATCGGGACCTTGGCGGTGTCGTCCCAAAACTCCCTTTCTGACGAAGACTCTTTGCGGTAAGGGACATAGCCTTTGACACCTCTGCCGTAGAATGGCATTCCCATGACGATCTTCCGTGTAGGCACACCGGTGGCTATGTGCTTGCGCACCGCCTCGTCAGCTGTGCAGTGGCCGGCATATTCAGACCTGTAGAGAGCCGCATGGTGCATGTTTTGGGTCCCCATGTCGTAGGACATGACGTTGACATAGTCCAGATAAGGGAGAACTGCCTTGAAATCAATGTAATCGGCATTGCATACCGATGCGATGGTAAGTAGTTTCCTTTTCCCAAGAGAGGACCGGAGATCCCGCATCAGCAGGGTGAAATTGGCCTTGTCATCCGGAGACGATGAGATTCCGGCGAGGTCACTCCCGGGGTATTCCCAGTCGATGTCAATGCCGTCGAGACCGAACTCTTTCACAATCCTTGCGCAATCACGGGCGAAACTCTTTCTTTTCGCAGGATCCGAGGCCATCTCGCTGAAACGTCCGCTCCCCCATCCTCCTATTGAAAGGAGAACCTTCAAGGAAGGCTTGACCTTCTTCAAGCCAACCACTTGGCTCAAGCCGTCCCCCTCCGGCAACATCACCCCGTCAAATGTCTCGTTGACCTGTCCGAAAGCATAGTTGATGTGGGTCACAAGATTCACGTCAGGGAGCTCGTTGCGGACACCCATCAGATAGGCGCCCACGATCATTCCTTTATCATTATCAGCACCTTTGCCCCAGGCGCAGCAGCACAGCACCATAAGTGTGCAGGCTATGGAATATGCAATCTTCTTCATAATAATATTGATCTTTTTCATGTTCATTCAATCACAGTCCGACACCTTGATATGGGTGTCCGCCTCGCCTACATATTCATGGCAACCGCCACCGCTCCGAGAAGTCCGATGAACTGAGGGTTCAGCTTGGTGATAACCACCCCATTGGTGACGAAGCGCATAGTGTTATGGTTCAATTTATTGAGGACGTTCTCAAATATGTATTCGTCAGCCACGATGCTTCCGCCGAGGACGACGGTGTCCGGGTCGGTGATCCTGACAAGGTTCATAATCAGGTTTGCGATTCCCTGCGTGGCGTTCTCTACCAGCACACGGCAGAGCTCGTCTCCCTCCTTGCAAAGCTTGATGACATCCCGGGCATCCACCCTGACCCCTTCATCGGAAGGAATCACCAAACGGGTATCGTACTTGTCCTTCAGAAGTCTGGCGCACGCGTCGAAGCCGCTTCCCGAAGCGATTGTCTCCACGCAGTCCATCCTGCCGCAGCAGCACTTCACACCTACGTTGACACCTACGGTCATGTGGCCGGCCTCTCCGGCGTTGAAATGGCTTCCACGTATCTGGCGGCCGTTCACAACCGTCCCGACAGCGATGCCGGTACCTACATTAATATACACGAAATTCTTTGAGAACTGCCCTACGCCCCAGACACGCTCGGCTCTCGTCGCGCTCTTGACATCGTTGTCGATGCGGCAAGGGATGCCGAAGATCCCCGTGATCTCTTTGGCAAGTTCTATGGGATGGGTCCTGTTGGGGTCAATCTGAAGCCAGACACCTTCGTTGGGATCGACACGACCGATCAGGCCGATGCCCATCGAGACCGGTCTCTCACCCACCCAACCTACGGTACGAATGTAGTCATCAAGGGATGACTTGATTATTTCAGAGGCGGTCTGCTGGCTGAAATACCCGGAATCATACTTCTTGAAGCGAAGGATGTTCCCGTGCTTGTCAACTTCACCGATGAGTAATTTTGTCCCTCCCAAATCGAGGCCGAGATATGTTTCCATTGCGTTTGAGTGTTATTCAACCGCAATATTAGCCAACATCCTCCTGACGGGGGTTTAAGATTTAACAAAAATGGTTTAAAATCTGCTTGGGCTCACGCCGAACTGCTTTTTAAAGCAGACACTGAAGTACTTGGCATCAGAGAAGCCAACCATGTCCGAAACCTCGGCGATGCTGTAGCGATGGTCGGCAAGATATTCCTTCGACCTTTCCAGACGATAGATTCTGATGAAATCATTGGGGCCCTGACCAGTGAGAGACTTCAATTTGTTGTAGAACGCGGTGCGGCTCATCGCCAGCTCACGGCACAGGTCGCTTATCTGGAATTCCGAATTGGACAGTTCCTTCTGAACCACGGAGATCACCTTGTCCATGAACTCCTGATCCAGCTTGTTGGAATATTCATTACGCACAGCGGCGTTGCTGGAATAGAGGATGGCCTCCCTGAGGCGCTGGCGCTCATTCAGGATGTTCCTGATCCTGGCCTTAAGGACCGACATGTCGAACGGCTTGACGATGTAGTCATCAGCTCCGGACTCAAGCCCCCTTATGACACTCTCCCTGTCAGTCATGCCCGTCAGAAGAAGCACAGGAATATGGCTGGTCGCGACATCTGACTTGACACTCCTGCAAAGGTCATAGCCGTTCATCACCGGCATGATGACATCCGAGATCACTATGTCCGGATTCTTTTCAGCGATGACACCCAGCGCTGTCTGCCCGTCCGTGGCGGTGGTGACTGAATATTCCTCCGCAAGGGACGACCTCATGTACTCCAATGTTTCAGCGTCATCCTCAACGATCAGGATACGGTTGTCCGAATTGTCCGGATCATGGGCGATGGCGTCCGGCAGCGGTTCCGAAATGTCGGATTCTTTCAGGAACACCACGGAATCCGAAGCCTTGTACTTTCTCGGGAACGACAGCGTGAAAGTCGTGCCTTTCCCCTCCACGCTTGAATATGAAATCGTTCCGCGATGCTGGCCGACCAGCTGGCGGGTGATCATCAAGCCTATGCCATAGCCGTTCTCATCACATTTCCTCGCATTGTCAGCCCTGTAGCTGCCCCTGAATATTCTTGATTGGAAATCAGCCGGTATTCCTATTCCCGAATCGCTGATTTCCAGAGTCCAAGACCGCCGCTCGCCTCTGGCGACAACCCGGATGAATCCTTCAGAGGTGTATTTGACCGAATTTGACAGCAGATTGTGGATGATCAGATCCATCTTCTCCCGATCGATCCAGATGTCACTCAGTCCGGACTCGATCCGGTACGAGAAATCAAGTCCCTTCTGACGGGCCGCATAGCTGAAATCCGCCAGGACAGAGTCCAGATAATCCCCGGAATCATATTCAGCCAGTCTCAGCACGCTCCAGTCACGGTCATTCTTCCGGATGTCCAAAAGGTTGTTGATCATGGACATCAACCGATCCGAGTTCCGGTTCGCCGTCGTCACTGAACTTCGAATCTTGTCTGGAAGGTCCTCCATGCCCTCCAGATCGTTGAGAGGTGTCTTGATCAAGGTTATAGGTGTCTTCAGGTCGTGGGCAAAGTTCACGAAAGTGTTGATCTTCTCCGTCATGATCCTGTTGTACGACTTCCTGCGGAACCACGCCACAGTCATCGTCACGAACGCTCCCAACAATGCCGCATAGATGATCAACGCCCACCACGAGAGCCACAACGGCCTCTTTATCAAGATGGAGAGATGACGCTCGCCGAGAGTGTTCCCTGAATATCTGTCTATGACCTTCAGGATGTAGTCATACTTTCCGGGAGGAATGTTATAGTAGTCAATCTTGCCTGCCGTGTCACTCCGCCTGGGAGTCTTGTCGAAGCCGACGAGCTGGCTTGAAAAGCCTGTTCTGTACACGGCGGTAAAATCCAAGGCTGAATATGCGATGCTGAATGAGTTCTGACCCGCCTTCAGCGTGATTCTGTCTAGCATGTCGGCATTCGTCTGAACCGAAGGTTTTGAATCGTCCAGCAGATTGAAACCTGAAATGACCGGAGCGATCCGCCCGGGATCTTCCATCGAGAATCCTGTCGGATCGAACATGACGACACCGTCAGCCGTGCCCAAGGCCAGACGGCCGTCCGAAAGCAGACAGACGGCGTCAGGATTGAAACTGCCCCTGGTGACCCCGATGAATCCATTCATTTCTATAGGGACCCCGGAGACATGATCGAGTTTGTAAAGAGTCTCAAAGGTGGCGAACCAGACATTGTCTTCCATGTCCACCACAACTCCATTGACCGAATCGTTTGACAAACCGGAATCCTTTGAGTAAGACCGCACCGCACCCGTGCCTCTGTCATAACGGATCAAACCGTCACCGTCAGTGGCCAGCCAGGCAATCTCCCTTTGGTTTGCGAGACATCTGACCGGAAACGCCAATATCCTGGAATCAAAGGAATTAATGACAGTAAGAGATCCGTTCTCAGGATTCAGAACACACAGTCCTCCGCTGGTGGCCATTGTCAGTTTCCCGTCAGAGGCCTTTCTGATGTCTCCGACATTATTGACAGGATATGTTGTCGAACTTCCATCCAGAACATCGTATCTTGCCAAAGGTGAGTCTATTCCTCCTATCCAGACGTATTGTCCGTCGGCCAAGAGCGAATACGTGTGGTTGAATCCACGGTCATCAAAAACCGTTGTCCTTCCGGTTTTCGGATCGACCTTGTACAAAGGGAATCCGTAGCCGCCGACCCAGACATCACCACGGGCATCCTGCGTCAAGGCCAACACCACACCGAGATTCGGCATGGGGTAGTTTCTCCACTCACGGCTGGACGGCCTGAAGCGGCACACTCCATCATTGGTTCCGAACCAGATGTCCCCGGACATGTCCTCAAAGATCACATTGACATGATCGGACAACAAAGAGTTCGGGTTGCCCGGCTGGTGAACCAATCTGTCAATCGCAAGAGAGTTTTTGTTCTGGCAGCAAACCCAGTCCGTTGTCGTGGAAACCCAAAGATTGCCGTCTTTGTCAAGGCAAAGATCGCTGACTGTGTTCCCGGAAATCGAAGAGACGCCTTGATCATCAGCCAGATAATGAGCTTGTGCCTCTCCTGTCTCAGAATCAAAATAAAACAGGCCATCTCCGTCCGCCCCGACCACAAGACGACCTTCGTCATCCTTCAGAATAGCCCAGACCGGAACCTTGAGGGAAACAGAACCGAAACTCTTCATCTTTCCGTCATCCACAACCTTCAACCCTTCGGAGAATGTCCCGACATATAGTTTTCCATCCTCGTATAGCATGGACGCGACTTCCACATCACATGCCACCTCGCGCACTCTGCCTTTCTCCTTTATGAATATTCCTCTGTCCGTTCCCAGCCACAAGGCATCCTCTCCTTTGACAGCTATGGCCTTGACTATCCTGTCGGTGACATACCATGTCTCATCACCGTCATCCGACAGAAGCAGAGCACCTTCCGAAGTGCCCAAAGCCACGGTTTCATGTCCCGGGAAACAAATGCTGTACAATGATATTCCCGGATGGCTCTCCCTCAGGTCAAACTCAAGGCGGAAAGAGTCAGACGGCTTGTCATAACGGTAAAGCCTTCCGTTTTTCACCGCCATCCAAATGGTTCCCGAATTGTCGCGCGCCAACTTTGTCGAAGACAGAATCTGATCTCTGGATTGGGGCAAGTCCTCGATCCGGTACGTTTTCACGGCATGGCCGTCGAATCTGTCGATTCCGTTCTGGGTATAAATCCAGATGAACCCGTCAGCGTCCTGCGTGACCTGATAGGTCTTCCGGCTGCTGAGGACTCCGTCAAGAGTGACAAAACCCTCTGCCCTTGCCGTAAGGAAGGGCAGAAGGGTCAACAAAACCAATATAGTAATATGTTTCTTTTTACGAAACGTCATTAAGTTTGCCTCAACTTATTTTGCCGCCTGCAAAGGAACAGCAATGTTGGTTATTTCATCAGTATGACATCATGTGGCTGTTGTCCGGTGTCAAAGGTAATCATATTATCAATATGAGATGTCCGAATATTGGCAAAAAAAGTTGGAAATCTGTCAACCGTTTGGCGGACAATGACATATTTTCAACCTATTTTGTCTGAAAATCCACCTCGCTCACACGCATAGTCACTATCTTGCGGCTGAATTAAAAACACTGAAATGAAACTAACAATCACAGACGGCGAGAAAGCTTTTGCTGATGCGGCTGCATGGAGGATCATCGGACAGATACTTAGGAAACATGACAGCGTCATCGGCCTCTCGACAGGCAGGACAACCGGAGAATTGCACAGGACTGTAGCAAAAATCCACAGAGAACATCCCTTCGATGTTTCCAAGGTGACGTTCTTCGGACAGGATGAAGTCGTGAATGTGCCACGGGAATATTTCGGCTCATGCTGGAAGATGCTCAAAACCGAACTGATTGATGACATCGGAACAGACGAGGAGCATTTCCTGATGCTTCCGGTCAAATCCGACGACTATGCCAGGGACTGCAAGGAATTCATGGAGGAACTCGAATCACGCGGAGGAATCGATCTTCTTATTGTCGGAATCGGAGAAAACGGCCACGTCGGCTTCAACCAGCCGGGTTCGGCGTTCGGAAGCGGATGCCGTGTCTCCGTCATGTACCCGGAACTGGAGGAGAGAATCCGCCGAGAGACCGGCACACCGGATGACGTGGAGCTCGGAGGCGTGACAATAGGAATCAAGGACTTGATGTCAGCCAGAAGAATCGTGGCCGTCGCCAAAGGTAAGACGAAGGCGGAGATCGTAAAACGCATCGTGGAAGGCCCTGTCAGTGAGGAAGTTCCCGCCAGCATTCTTCAACTTCACCCGGACTGCGAATTCATTCTTGACGAAGACGCGGCCTCAAAACTTGATTAGCCATGGAAAACAAAAAGACAAACTATCTCGGGCCATTCCTTTCGATGGTTTTCCTGTTTCTGGTCGTAGGATTCCTGACAACGGCCAACTCTCAGTTTCAGGGTCCGCTCAAAGAAGCCTTCCTTTCCAACGCCGGAAGCCTTAAGAACACATTCGCCACGCTGATCACATTCTCGTGGTTCCTGGCCTATCCTGTCTGCGGGCCGATAGGCTCGTCATGGGTCAACAAATATGGCTACAAAGGCACATTGATCAGAGGATTGATTGTGATGACGGCCGGTCTGCTGTTGTTCTTCGCCTCATCAGAGTTCACAGCGCGCTTTCCCGAGGCCGTGATAGGTTCGGAGAGCCTTTCGTTCCCGGCCGGATTCCTGATTTTCCTTCTTGGATCGTTCGTGGTCGGAGGCTCCGCCACAATCCTGCAGGTTGTCATCAACCCTTACCTTGTGGCATGTGACGTGAAAGGCACGCAATCCATCCAAAGACTTGCCATAGGAGGGACAGCCAATTCGGTCGGCACCACGATCGCCCCGTACTTTGTCACGGGAATCGTGTTCGGAGGTATGGCGATGGAAGACGTGCATGTCACGCAGCTAGCCGTTCCGTTTCTCTCTCTGGCGGCGGTCATCGTGCTCGTCACACTGGCTCTCATGAAGTTCTCCCTTCCTGACATCCAAGGGACAAGAGCAGAGAACGGAGAGAAACTGGAGAAAAGCGTCTGGTCATTCAGGCACCTGACCTTGGGAGTTATCGCTATATTCTTTTATGTCGGAGCGGAAGTCTGCGTCGGAGCGAACGTGAATATGTACGCCATCGAGAAAGGAATGGCTTCCCCTGCCCTCCTCGCGACCATCTACTGGGGCGGAATGCTCGTCGGACGCGCTCTGGGAAGCACGCTGGGCAAGGTTCCGCCACGGGCGCAGCTCATATTCACAACTTCCGTCGCCTCTGTCCTTCTGGTTCTGGCGACAGTGCTTGACAATCCATGGCTGCTTTCGGCCGTGGGACTGTTCCATTCAATCATGTGGGGAGCCATCTACACCCTCTCGGTGCAGAAACTCGGGAAATACACCTCCGTCGCTTCCGGTGTGTTCATGATCGGAGTGTTCGGCGGAGCCGTACTGCCTCTCGCGCAGGGATTCCTGGCCGACCAGCTCGGAGGGTGGAAAATGACCTGGCTCACCGTGGTCTTCTGCGAACTGTTCATGCTATATTATGCGATTTGGGGCAGCAGGGTAAGACAATCAGCCGAATAACAACACTACTTCAATATGAAAAAGATCCTTATCACTTTGCTGGCCACCACGATGACGCTGCTGTGCTCATGTGCCGCCAGTCCTAAAGCCAACATTCTGGTCGTCCGTGAGAACGGCGGACATCACAAGCCTTTCACCGATGCTGCCATGACTTGGCTGGACAGCGTCTCCACCTCACGGAATTTCACCGTGACGGTCATCAGCAACATGAATGACGTCAACGCTGACTTCCTCAAAGGCTTCGATGCCGTCATCCAGCTGGACTTTCCGCCATACACGTGGCCTGAAGCTGCGCAAGACGCTTTCACTGAATATATTGAAAAAGGCATCGGAGGCTACGTCGGCTTCCATCACGCCACCCTTTTGGGCGAGTTCGACGGCTACCCGATGTGGGATTGGTTCTCCAATTTCATGGGCGGAATACGGTTCGCAGGCTACATCGAGCCGCTGGCCGACGGCACCGTCCATGTAGAGGACACGAAACATCCTCTGTTCAAGGGCGTTGCCCCGACCTTCACAATCCCCGATGACGAATGGTACACCTACGACAGAAATCCAAGGGACGCTGAATATATCCACGTCCTGGCAAATGTCGACGAGGATTCCTACCGTCCTGCCTCGGACATCAGGATGGGCGACCACCCTGTCATCTGGACCAACACCGTCGTCAAGGCGCGCAATGTCTATTTCCAGTTCGGCCACAGTCCGAAATTGTTGGAGAATGACAATTTCAAGACGCTTCTGCTGAATGCGATAGACTGGGTGACCGAAAAATGAAACCTCTCAGGATCCTGACAACAACGGCATTCCTGGTGATCTGCGCCATGTCACATTCGCAGACCACGTTCTGCCATGACGGCCTGCTCCGGAAACAACTTATCGAAAGCGGATTCCTCCACAGTCCGCTGCCGGTTGACACCCTCGACTCCCACGAAGCCACCGGATGGAAGAAAGCGGTGATCTCCGAAACCGGACCGCTCGCCGGACTCCCGATGGAGATGGGATTCCGGAAAAAG